>NZ_JAVKPH010000017.1:0-88403 GCF_031432425.1 Ruixingdingia sedimenti
ATCTTCACGTTCGACAGATCAACTCCACCCCCATCCGCACGAACACGCACCTTAACGTTGTAGTCAATAACTCGCTTGACGGCCACCAAGACCTTCATATCCTTGTCCTTTCACACACGTTCCAGCATCAGCGCGACGCCCTGGCCGACGCCCACGCACATCGTGGCCAGGCCATGGCGGCCCCCGCTGCGGTTCAATTCAAGCGCCACCGTCCCGGCGATGCGCGCGCCCGACATGCCCAGGGGATGGCCGAGCGCGATCGCCCCGCCGTTGGGGTTCACGCGCGGATCGTCGTCGGCCAGCCCGAGGCCGCGCAGCACGGCGAGGCCCTGGGCGGCGAAGGCCTCGTTGAGTTCGATCACCGACAGGTCGTCCAGCCCCACCCCGGTCTGGGCGCAGAGCTTTTTCACCGCCGGGACGGGCCCGTAGCCCATCACCCGGGGCGCCACCCCGGCCGAGGCCGCGCCGAGCACGCGGGCGAGCGGGCGCAGCCCGTATTGCCGCACCGCCGCGCCCGAGGCGACGATCAGCGCCGCCGCGCCGTCGTTCACGCCCGAGGCATTGCCGGCCGTCACCGTGCCGTCGGGGCGGGTGATGGGCTTGAGCCGCGCCAGATCCTCGGCCGTCGTCGGGCGAGGATGTTCGTCCTGCGTCACCTCGGCGGTGCGGCCACGGCCGAGGGGCACCGTGACGGGCAGGATTTCCGCCGCCAGCCGCCCGTTCGCCTGCGCCGCCGCCGCACGCATCTGCGAGCGCAGGGCGAAGGCGTCCTGATCGGCCCGGGCGATCCGGTATTCGTCGGCCAGATTCTCGGCGGTTTCGGGCATCGACTCCACCCCGTATTGCGCCTGCATCCGGGGGTTGACGAAACGCCAGCCGATGGTGGTGTCGTGCACCTCGGCCGCGCGGGCCCAAGGGGCAGATGCCTTGGGCATCACGAAGGGCGCGCGGGTCATGCTTTCGACGCCGCCGGCGATGGCCAGCGCGATTTCCCCGGCCCGCACGGCACGGGCGGCGGCGGCCACCGCCTCCATCCCGGAGCCGCAGAGGCGGTTGACCGTCACCCCCGGCACGGTGTCCGGCAGGCCCGCCAGCAGCACCGCCATGCGGGCGACGTTGCGGTTGTCCTCGCCCGCCTGGTTGGCGCAGCCCATCCAGACCTCCTCCACCGCCGCCGGATCCAGCCCCGGGTTGCGCGCGATCAGCGCGGCCAGCGGCAGGGCGGCCAGATCGTCGGTGCGCAGCGGGGCCAGCGCGCCGCCGTAGCGGCCGATGGGGGTGCGGATATAGTCGCAGATGAAGGCGTCGGTCATGTCTTCTCCTGGTTCAGGCTGGCGAGCGTGTGGCCCTGCGCGACCAGATCGCGCAGCAGCCCGGGCACGCGCCAGGACAGCGGGTCGGCGGCGGCCAGCGCGTCAAGCCGCGCCAGCACGGCGGGCAGGCCGAGGCGGTCGGCGGCAAACATCGGGCCGCCGCGCCAGCGCGGGAAGGCATAGCCATGCACCAGCACGAGGTCGATGTCGGCGGGGCGGCGGGCGATGCCTTCGGCAAGGATGTACAGCCCCTCCTCGATCATCGCCAGCAGGGCGCGGTCGGCGATCTCTGCGGCGGTGAAGGCGCGCGGGGTCACGCCCGCCTCGGCCGCGGTGCGGCGCACCAGATCGTCCACCACCGGCGAAGGGCTGCGGCGGCCGTCGGTATAATCGTACCACCCCGCCCCGGTCTTGCGGCCGAGGCGCTTCAGATCCTCCACCATCCGGTCGGCGATGGGGACATAGCGGATTCCGGGCTGCGCGCGCAGGTTCTTGCGCTGGCGGTTGGCATAGGCGATGTCGAGGCCCGACAGGTCCTGCACCGCATAGGGGCCCATCGCCATGCCGAAGGCTTCCATCGCCGTGTCGATCTGCGCGGGCAGCGCGCCCTCGATCAGCATCAGGTCGGTCGTCTGGCGATAGCGGGTCAGGATGCGGTTGCCGATGAACCCGTCGCAGACCCCGGCCTCGACCGGGATCTTCCGCAGCCGTTCGGCCAGGCGGAAGGCGGTGGCGAGCGTGGCGGGGCCGGTGCCCTCGGCGCGGACGATTTCCAGCAGTTTCATCACATGCGCGGGGGCGAAGAAGTGGAGCCCGAGGCAGCGCCCCGGCGCGCGGATGCCGGCGAAGATCGCGTTCACATCCAGATAGCTGGTGTTGGTGGCGAGGATCGTGGTCTGCGGCAGGCCCGCATCCAGCGCGGCAAAGATGGCGCGCTTGACGGAAAGATCCTCGAACGCGGCCTCGATGGCGATGTCCGCGGGGGGCAGATCGTCATAGCCCGCGACGAAACGGAAGCGCGCCGCAAGATCCGCCGCCGCCTGTTCCGCCGTGGTCTTGGCGCGCTTCACCGCCTCGTCGAACAGCTTTTCGACATTCGTGCGGGCGCGGGCCGCGGCCTCGGGCGTGGTTTCGACCAGCGTCACCGCGATGCCGAGGCCCGCGAGCGCATAGGCGATGGCCGCGCCCATCGTGCCCCCGCCGACGACCACGGCGGTCTTCACCTCTGCCGGGGTGACGCCGAGGGTCCTGGCGCGGCCGGTGGCGGCGCGTTCGGCGAAAAACAGATGGCGCAGGGCGGCGGCCTGTTCCTGCCGGCGGATGGTGAGGAAAACCTCCCGCTCGGCGGCGAGCCCCTGATCCATCGGGGCGGCGGCGGCCATCGCCACGAGGTCGATGGCGCGCTGCGGGGCGATCTGGCCGGGGGCGCGTTTCGCGGCGGCCTTGCGCGCAGTGTCCAGCGCGGCATCGTCGGGTGCGGGCGCCGGGCGGTCGCAGAGCGCCTTTTCAGGGCCGAAATCCGCCGCCGGCAGGGCCAGCGCCGCGGCCAGCGGGTCATCGGCCAGCGCATCGACAAGGCCGAGCGCCAGCGCCTGATCCGCCCCCACCACGCGGCCTTCGGAAATCAGCGCCACCGCCTGCGCCAGCCCCAGAAGCCGGGGCAACCGCTGCGTGCCCCCCGCCCCCGGCACGACGCCCAAGGTGACCTCGGGCAGGCCGAGGGTCGCGCGCGGATGGGCGATGCGCGCGCGGCAGGCGAGCGCGATTTCCATCCCCCCGCCAAGGGCCGCGCCGTTGATGGCGGCGATGGCGGGCAGGCGTTCCAGCCGGCGCAGGATGTCGGGCAGATGCGGGGCCACCGGATCGCCGTCGAATTCGCGCGCATCGGCCCCGGCAACAAAGGCCCGCCCCGCCCCCGTCACCACCACGCGCGCGACGCCCGCGGCCTCTGCCGCGTCCAGCGCCGCCACCAGCCCCTCGCGCACCGCAAGGCCGATCACGTTGACCGGCGGGTTGTCGATGGTGATGACGCAGGTGTCGCCGGTGATGCGGTGGGTGACGGGCATGGCTATCCTTTCACAGATGCGGGCGGATCCCGCGGGCCTTTCACAGATGCGGGCGGATCCCGCCGGACACCGAGATCATTTCCCCGGTGACGAAGCGGGCGCGGTCGGACAGGAAAAAGGCGATCGCATCGGCGGTTTCCTCGGGTTCGGCCATCCGCCGGTGCATCGCCGCGGCGACCAGCCGGTCGCGTTCGGCGGACGGGATGTTGCGCGTGACCGAGGTGTTGGTCAAGCCCGGGGCGACGGTGTTCACCGTCACATGTGGAGCAAGTTCCATCGCCAGTGTCCGCGACAGCGAGGCGACCGCCGCCTTGGCCGCGGCATAGTCCGCCTGCCCCGCCTCGCCGCCATAGACGATGCTGGCGATGTTGACGATGCGGCCCCATTCCCGTGCCAGCATGCCGGGCGCAAAGGCGCGCACCAGATGGAAGGCGGGCATCAGGTTGATGTCGAAGGTCGCGCGCCACTGGTCCTCGTCCATCTCGAGGAAGGGGGTATAGAGCCGGGTGGACCGGATCCCGCCCACGAGGTTCACCAGCGCATCGACGCGCCCCAGATCCGCCAGCGCGGCGGCGGCGAAGGCCCCGGCCTCGTCGGCGCGGGTGACGTCGCCGCGCAGCGCCACCACCGGCAGGCCAGGTGCGGCGGCAGCCAGTGCCGCCACCGTTTCCGCCAGCCGCGTGCCGGAAATGTCGGTCAGCGCCAGACCCGAGGCACCCTCGGCCACCAGCCGGTCCACCGTGGCGCGGCCCATCGGCCCGCCCGCCCCGGTGACGGCCACCACCCGCCCGGCAAGGGTCACAGCCCCGCCTCGTCGCGCAGCATCTTGCGCAGGGCGAACTTCTGGATCTTGCCCGAGGCCGTGGCCGGCAGCGTTTCGCGGATTTCCAGCCGTTCGGGCCAGTACTGGATCGCCAGATGGTGCGACCGCAGGAAATCCTGCATCGCCGCGAAGGTCAGCGCCTGCCCGGGTTTCGGCACCACGAAGGCGCAGGCGCGTTCGCCGAGGCGTTCGTCGGGATAGCCCACGATCGCCACCGCCTGCACGGCGGGATGCTTGAACAGGATCGATTCCACCTCGATCACGGGGATGTTTTCCGCCCCGCGGATGATGATGTCCTTGGACCGGCCGCAGATGCGGATATAGCCTGCGGCATCCATGCGGGCGATGTCGCCGGTGTCGAACCAGCCGTCGTCGTCGACATTGTTCAGATGCGGGCGCTTCAGATAGCCGCCGAAGTTGGAACAGCCGCGCACGTAAAGCTCGCCCTCCTCGCCCGCGGGCAGGGGTTGGCCGTCCTTGCCGCGGATCTGCAATTCGATCCCCGGCAGCGGCACGCCGTCGGAATTGACGGACCGTTCGTCCGGGTCCGTGGGCAGGACCAGCGTGACGGCGCCGTTTTCCGTCATCCCCCAGGCGGAAATCACCTTGGCGCCCAGAATCCGCTGCGCCCGTTCCACCACCGGCCCCGGGATCGCGGTGCCGGCACAGAGGAACACGCGCAGCGACGAAGGATCGGTGCCGCCCTCCTCCACCGCGGTCGAAAGATCCATCAGGAAGGGGGTGGAGGCCATGGTGAAGCTCACCCGGTCGGTCTCGATCACCCTTGCGGCCTGCGCCTTGTCCCAGTTGTCCATCACGATGAAACGCGCGCGCAGCATCAGCGGCAGCAGCAGCCCGTACATGAACCCGGTCTGGTGCGCCATGGGCGAGAACATCAGCACCACATCCCGCCCCGACAGGCCCAACCGTTCGGCAAAGGGGGCGAGGTTGGAATACATCGTGTTGGCGGTATGCATCACCCCCTTGGGCTCGCCCGTCGTGCCCGAGGTATAGATCAACTGGCAGACATCATCGGGGCCGAGGCGGCTGTCGCGGGTGATCGTGGCGCGTTCGGCGTCGAAGGCGGGGTTCAGCAGCGCGGTGTCGAAACCGTTCGGCCCCGCGCCCCCGGCGACGATGATGTGGCGCAGATCCGGCAGGTCGGGGCGCATGCCCTCTGCCATCGCCTCGTGGTCGAAGCCGCGGAAGAGTTTCGGCACCACGAAGACCTTCGATTCCCCATGGCGCAGCATGAACGAGAGTTCGTGTTCGCGGAAGATGTGCATCACCGGGTTGAACACCGCGCCGAGGCGCGAACAGCCCAGATAGGTGACGACGAACTGCCAGCTGTTGGGCAACTGGCAGGTGACGACATCGCCCCGCCCCACGCCCAGTTTGCGCAAACCCACCGCCACGCGGTCGGCAAGCAGATCGAGTTCGGCCCAGGTCAGGTCGCGCCGTTCGCCCGTCGCGACCGAAAGCGACGACAGCGCAAGATCCCCCGGCCCCGCCGCCAGCGCCGCATCGAAGTAATCGTCCGCCGTCTTGTTGCGCCAATGGCCTGCCGCCACCATGGCGGCGCGGCGCGGCTCGATCAGGATCGCGTCGAATTTCATGGCTTCCTCCCCTGTTCCCCGCCTCAGGCGCCGGTGGCGCTGCGGCCCGCGCGTTCCCGCGCGATGATGTTCTTCATGATATGCGCGGTGCCGTCCCCGATCTGGAGCCCGAGCACATCGCGCAGCCGCTGTTCGAACGGCAGTTCGTTCGAATAGGCGGCATGGCCGTGGATCAAGAGGCAAGCGTGGATCGCCTCATAGGCCAGCAGCGGCGGCCACCATTTCGCCATCGCGGCCTCTGCCACATGCGGCAGCCCGTTGTCCTTGAGCCAGAGCGCGTTCATCGACAAAAGCCGCGCGCCCTCGATACGGGTGTCGAAATCGGCCAGCTGATGGGTGATGCCCTGAAACGCCGCCAGCGGCTTGCCGAAGGCCTTGCGCTCGCCGATATAGGCCCAGGTTTCGTCCAGCGACTGCCGCGCGGTGCCGAGGCATTGCAGCCCGATCAGGCTGCGCGAAAAGTCGAAGCCCTGCATCACCTGCACGAAGCCCTTGCCCTCTTCGCCCAAAAGGTGATCGGCCGGTACGCGCACATTGTCGAAGAAGATCGAGCCGCGGCCGATGGCATGCTGGCCCAGATCGGTGAAGCGGGTGGTGGAAATGCCGGGCGTGTCCATCGGCACGAAAACGGCGGAAATGCCCTTGGCCTTGTCCTCGGGCCGCCCGGTGCGGGCAAAGACCACCGCGCCCTTGGCCTGATCGGCGGCAGAGATCGAGGTCTTTTCGCCGTTGATGACGTAATGCGCCCCGTCGCGTTCCATGCGCAGCCCGAGGTTCGCGGCATCCGATCCCCCGCGCGGTTCGGTCAGCGCGATGGCCAGCATCAACTCGCCCGCGATCAGTTTCGGCAGCCATTCGCGCCGGATTTCCGGGTTGGCGAATTTTGCGACGATCTGGCCGTTCAGCGAGGCGAGGATGTTGACATACCCCATGTTGAAATCGCCGCGCGCGATTTCCTCGATGATGACGCCAGAATAGATCGAGCCCGCGCCGAGGCCGCCGAATTCCTCGGGCAGTTCCGGCGCGATCAGGCCGAGGCTGCCCATGTCGCGCACCAGTCCGGGGCCGAAGGCGCCGGCCTGTTCGCGGGCGCGATAGCCGGGGGCCAGCCGCTCGGTTGCGAATTTGCGCGCGAGGTCGCGGATCGCGTCCAGTTCCTCGGTATCGAAGATCGTCTTTGCCATGTCCTTCCCCCGGCCCTACTGGACCATCAGATATTTGCGTGCGATTTCCGGGTCTTCGTAGAAACCCGCGACGGTGCCGTTCCACACGGTCATGCCCCGGTCCACGACATGCACCCGGTCGGCGCAGCGCCGGATCGTGTTCAGCGCCTGTTCGGAAATCAGCATCGACACCCCTTCGCGTTTCAGCGCGACGATGGCGTCCACCACTTCCTCGGCCACTTTCGGCGCCAGCCCCTCGTGCGGTTCGTCCAGCAACAGCAGCTTGGGCTGCGTCAGCAGCGACCGCGCGATGGACAGCATCTGTTGCTCGCCCCCCGACATCACGCCCGCGGTGCGGTGGCGATAGTCGTAAAGCTGCGGGAACAGCGCGAACACCTCGTCCAGCGTCCAGCGGCGGCGGTCGGTCGCCGTCACCGGGCGCGGGACGCGCAGGTTTTCCAGCACCGACAGCGAGGCGAAGACGCGCCGGTTTTCCGGCACATAGCCCACGCCCCGGCGGATGATCTCGAACGGGGCGAGCCCGGTCAGGGGGGCGCCGTCGAACACCACCTCGCCGGCGGTGACGGTGATCTGCTCGCGCACGATCGCCTTCATGGTCGAGGATTTGCCCACCCCGTTGCGGCCGATCAGGCAGACGACCTCGCCGGCGCCGATGGTCAGGTCGATGCCGTGCAGCGCCTCGGATTTGCCATAGGCGGCATGGATCGCGGTCATGGTCAGCATCAGTGGTGCCCCCCCAGATAGACGGCCTGCACCTCGTCGTTGGCGGCGATTTCCTCGGGCGAACCCGCGGCCAGAACCGCGCCGCGCACCATGACGGTGACGCGCTGCGCGATCTTCAGCACCACGTCGATGTCATGTTCCACGAACAGCAGCGTCTTGCCGGTTGCGTCCACCCGCGCGGCGACCAGTTCCATCAGGTGATGGCGTTCCTTGATCGACATGCCGGCGGTGGGTTCGTCCAGCAGCAGAAGGTCGGGGTCGGCGGCCAGCGCCATGCCGAATTCCAGCCGCTTGCGGTCGCCGAGGCTCAGGTCCGCCACCCGCGCCGCCAGCCGGTGGGTCAGCCCCACGGTGTCGATCATGTCGGCGGCGCGGGCGCCCGCGTCCGACAGCAGGGCGCGCGACAGGCTCGCCCACCGCCCGGCGGCGATGACGAAGGCCGCCGTCATGTTTTCCAGCACCGTCATGTGCAGGAAGGCGCGGCTGATCTGGAAAGTGCGCCCGATGCCGCGTTTGGCGAGGTCAGCGGGCATCAGCCGCGCGACCTCCTGCCCCTTGAAGGCGATGGAGCCTTCGACCCCCGGCAACTGCCCGGCGACGCAGGCGATGAAGGTGGATTTGCCCGCCCCGTTCGGCCCGATCAGCGCATGGCGTTCGCCCCGCGCCAGATCGAAATCCACGTTGTTCAGGGCGACGAAGGAGCCGTAAGCCTTGCGCACCCCCCGCGCGGAAAGAAGCGTGTCGGTCATGCCCGCCCCCCGATACCCAGCATCCGCGACAGCCGCCCTGCGACAGAGGCCAGGCCATGCGGCAGCGCGATGCAGATGACCAGCAGGATGACGCCCAGAAGCAGCCCCCAGTGGCCGGTGATCAGCGGCGCCCAGTGGCGCAGCTGCGTAAAGACGACCGCCCCGATCACCCCGCCCCAGAAGCTGTGCAGCCCGCCGAGAACGACCATGATCAACACGTCCAGCGTGAAGCCGAGCCCCGCGTAATCGGGGAACGCCGCGCCCTGGAACACCGCGAACAGCATCCCCGCGACGCCCGCGAAGGTGGCCGCGACGGTGAAGGCCACCAGCTGCACCCGCCGCGGCGCAAGGCCGAGCGCCTCTGCCCGGTAGCGGTCCTGCCCCACGGCGCGGATCGACAGGCCGAGCGGCGAGGCGATCAGCCGCGCCATCAGCAGCAGGCAGACCGCCAGCACCGCCACGGTGAGGGTGGTGAAATTCGCCTCGGTCAGCCCGAAACGGGCGGGCATGAAGCCGGTGATGCCGGTATCGCCGCCGGTGAAATCGTACCACTGGAACAGCACCGTATAGGTGATCTGCGCGCAGGCGAGCGTCAGCATGGCGAAGTAGATTTCCGTCAGCCGCACGCAGAGCGCGCCGAACACCAGCCCGCCGGCCGCCGCGACCACGGGGCCCATGACCAGCGCGGCCTCGACCGGCAGGCCCGCCTTGGTCACGGCCAGCGTGAAGCCATAGGCGCCGAGCCCGAAGAAGGCCGAATGGCCGAAGCTGACCATATGGCCATAGCTCATCAGCAGGTTGAGGCTGGAGGCGAAAAGCGCGAGGATCACCATTTCCGCCAGCACCAGCGACATCCCCGCCCCGCCGAGCCGGTTGGCCAGTTCCAGCACCACCACCGCCGCGATCACAAGGCCCCACCGCAGGGGCGTCATATGCAGGCCGCTCATCGTGCGGGCCCTCCCTGACGGCCCATGGAGCGGGCGACCAGAACGACGGCCATGATCAGGAAGATCAGCACCATCGACAGGCGCGGGAAATACATCACCCCCATCGCCTTGGTGACGCCCACCACCATCGCCCCCGCCAGGGCGCCGTACAGGTTGCCCAGGCCGCCGATGACGCAGACGATGAAGGCCGACACGATCACCGTGGTGTCCAGCAGATAGTTCACGTCGCCATAGGGCGCGGCCATTCCGCCGGCGAGCCCGGCAAGGAAGGACCCCGCGGCGAATACGCCGGTGAAGATCAGCTTTTCGTTGATGCCCAGAAGCCCCGCCATGCCGCGGTCATCGGTGCCCGCGCGCAGAAGGATGCCCGCGCGGGTGAACCGGATGGCGCCGATCATCGCCAGCACCACCACCAGCCCCGCGCCGAAGATCACGAAAGGGAAGATGGGGAAGTAATTGTCGCCGATCACCAGCGCGCCCATCAGCGCGTCGGGCATCGGCACCATCTGGCTGTTCGCGCCCCAGATCCAGCGCACCGCGTCGCGGATGATGAACACCAGCGCGATGGTGATGATCAGCTGCATCAGCGGATCGGCGCCATAGATGCGGCGCAGCGCCAGCATCTCGAACGCGACGCCCACCAGCGCCGTCACCAGCCCCGCCAGCAGCACCGCGGCAAAGAACCCCGCCACCGTCCCCGGCGCGATCACCGGGACCAGCGCATAGGTCACGAAAGCGCCGAGCATGTAGAGAGAGCCATGCGCGAAATTCACGATGCGGGAGACGCCGAAGATCAGCGTCAACCCCGAGGCGATGAGAAAGAGCATCATGCCCTCCATCAGCCCGTTGACCAACTGGACCCAGATCATGCTGTTGCGCCGCCGCCCCCGCGGGCAGAAGGGCCCCCGGGGGCGGCGGCCCCCCTTTTACTTCGCGGCGTCGCGCATGGACTGGATGACCTCTTCGCTGAACATCAGCGAGTCACCCGCGAAAATCTCGACGTTCTTCATCGTCGGGAAGGGGAAGGCCGGGTCGAAATTGACCTCGCCCACATAGGCGGGCACGTTCATCTGCCCGTCGAAGGCCCGCGTCTTCAACGCCTTGCCCCGCAGCCCGTCGAAGGCGGTTTCATGCACCACCTTCATCACCGCATCGGCCCCGGTCGTGCCGGCCTTTTCCACCGCCTCGGCATAGAACTTCATCGCGTCATAGCCGTTGATCGCCCAGTCGGTCGGGTATTCGTTGTAGGCGGCGCGATAGCTGTCGATGAAGGCGGCCAGTTCCGGCGTCTGGTCCAGCGCGAAGAAGGGCGCGCGGGCGATGCCGAACACGCGTTCCTTGGGCATGGCGTCGCCCATGGATTGCAGCGTGTCCACCGTCAGCAGCGTGACGAGGTTCGACCGCTTGAACATCCCGAAGCTTTCGCCCTGCCGGATCAGGCTGACGAGCCCGCCGCCGAACACGGCGGCAAAGATCGCGTCGGGCTGCGAGTTCAGCGCCGCGGTGATGTAGGGGCCCATGTTGGCCTCGCCCACCTTGGTGAAGACGGGGTTGGCGATCTCGATGTCGGGGCGCAGTTCCTTCAGCCGGCCGACGAAGGCATCGACCGAGGTGTGGCCCCATTCGTAATCGTAGCCCATCGGGGTGATGCGCTTCCATTCCGCCTTCTTGGCCACATATTCGGCCGCCGCGATCGCCTCCATCGTGGCATTGGCCTGGGTCTGCCAGAAATAGGGGTGGAACGCCTCGATATTCGCCTTCTGGGTGGACCCGATGATGGCCGAATGCGGGATCTTGAATTCGCCCGCCACCGCGTTCACCGCCAGCAGCACCGCCGAGGAACAGACACCCGTCAGCAGTTCCACCTTTTCCGCCGCTGCCAGTTCGCGCGCCTGCTTGCCGCCCTCTTCGGGCTTGGTCTGGCTGTCGCGCACCAGTAGTTCGATCTGGCGGCCAAGGACGCCGCCCCTGGCGTTGATTTCCTGCACGGCGATCTTGGTGCCGTTCAGCCCGTCCTCGGAAATCGGCGCGCAGGCGCCGGTCAGGCCGGTGACATAACCGACCTTCAGCGCATCGGCGGCAAAGGCGGGCGCGGTGAGCGCGGTGGCCATCGTCAGGGCGACGGCGATCCGGCGGGTGTTCTCAAGCATGTATTCCTCCCGTTTTGTGCTTGATTTTCGGTTATTCGGCGAATTTGCGGAAATCGGGCTTGCGTTTCTCCTTGAACGCGACGCCGCCTTCCTTGCTTTCGTCGGTGTCGTAATAAAGGCTCAGCGCATACATCCCGAGGCCGGCGATCCCGCGCTGGTGTTCGGTGTCGACGTTGAAGCTGCGCTTGGCGATGGCGATGGCGGTGGGCGATTTTTCCATGATCTCGGCGCACCAGCGGTCCACCTCGGCGTCCAGCTGGTCGTCGGGCACGACGGCGTTCACCAGACCCATCGCCAGCGCCTCGGGCGCCTTGTAGCGCCGGCACAGATACCAGATCTCGCGCGCCTTCTTTTCGCCGACCACGCGGGCCAGAAAGGCGGTGCCGAAGCCCGGATCGACCGAGCCGACCCTGGGTCCCACCTGCCCGAACTGCGCGCTTTCCCCGGCGATGGTGAAATCGCAGATTGTGCACAGCACGTTGCCGCCGCCGACGGCATAGCCGCGCACCTTGGCGATCACGGGCTTGGGCACGTCGCGGATGATGGAATGCAGATCCTCCATCGGCAGGCCGATGGTGCCGCGGCCGTCGTACTGGCCTTCATGCGCCGACTGGTCGCCGCCGGTGCAGAACGCCTTTTCCCCCGCGCCGGTCAGCACGATGACGCCGATCTTCTTGTCCCACCCGGCCTTGTTGAAGGCGTGGATCAGTTCCTCGCAGGTCTGGCCGCGGAAGGCGTTCATCCGTTCGGGGCGGTTGATGGTGATCGTCGCCACGCCGTCTTTGACGGTGTACAGAATATCCTGATATTCCATTGTCTTATCCATGCATCGTCAGGCCGCCGGACACCGAGATGACCTGGCCGGTAATGAAACTGGCCTCGTCCGAGGCAAGAAAGGCGATGATGCCCGGCAGATCCTCGGGCCGGCCGAGCCGGCCCATCGGCACCGCCTTGGTGAAGGCGTCGCGCAGCTTTTCCTTGTTGCCCGCGCTGTCCATGAAGTTTTCCAGCATGCCGGTTTCGGTCACGCCCGGGCAGACGCAGTTGAAGGTGATGCCGTGGCGCGAATTCTCGCGCGCCAGCGTTTTGGAAAAGGCGATGACCCCGGCCTTGCAGGCGGCATAGACGGATTCACCCGAAGACCCGCCGCGCGCGGCATCGGATGCGATGGACACCACCCGCCCCGATTTGCGCGCCACCATGCGCGACAGCACCGGATGGGTGATGTTCAGCACCCCGCGCAGGTTGATGTCGATCAGCTTGTCCCAGAACGCGGGTTCCGATTTCAGGAAGGGCACGAACAGGTCCCAGCCCGCGTTGTTCACCAGAACCTCGACGGGGCCCACGCTGTCCTCGATGTCCGCCACCGCCGCGCCGGTGGCGGCGAAATCGGTCAGGTCGAAGCTGCGCGCGACGGCTTCGCCCCCCGCGGCGCGGATGCGGTCGGCGGTGGCCTCGGCCGCATCGGCATTGATGTCGCAGACGACGACCCGCGCGCCGGCTTCGGCAAAGCGCAGGCAGGTGGCCGAACCGATGCCGCCGCCGCCGCCCGTTACGACAACTACTTTACCTTTCAGTCCTTTCAAGACGATCCTCCTGACGTGCCGGGACAGCCGTTCTGCGCCGCAGAAAGCATCTTTCATGCCTTTCTGCGCTTGCGAATACCGCGAATCTGGTGCTGTTCTCCTGTTCCCGTCATAAACCGGGCACGGGATTTGTGTCAACTTGTTTACTTAATATTCATCACCCGCCCCCGGCGGGCCAGCTTGACGCGCCGCGAAAAAAGGCGGACAACATGAATATGGCGCAAGACCTTGACACATCCGACATCCTTTCGGCGGGGCTCAGCAACCGGCTCGCGTTCCGGCTCTATCAATGCGCGAACCTGCTGAACAAGACCGGCACCAAGGCGCTGGAACGCCATCAGGTGACGACCCAGCAATGGGCGATCCTCGGCGCGCTGGTGCGCGACCGCTGGATCGACGGCATCGCGGTGGGCGATCTGGCGGCGCTGCTGATGGTCAGCCGCCAGAACCTGTCGGGCGTTTTGTCGCGGATGGAAACGCGCGGGCTGATCGAGCGGGCGGTGGATCCGCAGGACAACCGCTCGCGCCTGATCCGCATCACGGGCGAGGGGCGGCAGCGCTGGTCCGACATGCAGACCGAAATCAAGCAGTTCTATGCCGAGGCGCTTCAGGGCCTGTCGAACAACGACAAGATCCACATGCTGCATTACCTTGGCCTGCTGCGCGACAATTTCAGCGCCATCGACCGCCGTCAGGGCGGCGAGGACTGACCCCGCCGCCCTGCCCGGTCATGTCCCGGCGCGGGCCTTCGCCTCTGCGATCAGGGTCTTGGCGATGATCGTCTGCTGGATCTGGGTCGTGCCCTCGTAGATGCGGAACAGCCGCGCATCGCGGTAAAGCTGTTCGGCGCGATAGTCCTTGATATAGCCCGCCCCGCCATGCACCTGCACATTGCGGTCGGCCACCCGGCCCACCATTTCGGACGCGAACATCTTGGCGCAGCTGGCCGCCATCGACACATCCTCGCCCGCATCGCGCCGGCGTGCGGCATCCAGCACCAGCGCGCGGGCGGCCAGCGCCTCGGCCTTGCTGTCGGCGAACATGGCTTGCAGCAATTGAAAATCGGCGATGGCGCGGCCGAACTGCCGCCGGCCCACGGCATAGTCCAGCATGTCGTCGATGATGCGTTCGGCCAGCCCGGTGCAGGCGGCGGCGATATGCAGGCGGCCCTTGTCCAGAACCTTCATCGCGGTCTTGAACCCCCGCCCCTCGACCCCGCCGATCAGCGCCTCCGCCGGCACGCGGGCATTGTCGAAGATCACGTCGCAGACATGCGCGCCCTGCTGGCCCATCTTGCGCTCCGGCTTGCCGAGGCTCAGCCCCGGCACCCCCGCCTCGACCGCAAAGGCCGACACGCCCGCCGCCCCCTTGGCCGCGGGGTCGGTGCGCGCCATCACGGTGAACAGGCCGGCATGCGGGGCGTTGGTGATGAACCGTTTCGTGCCGTTGAGGATATAGTGATCCCCCTCGCGCCGCGCGGTGGTGCGCACCGATCCGGCGTCCGACCCCACCTCGGGTTCCGTCAGCGCGAAGGACCCGATGATCGCGCCCGAGGCGAGCCCGGGCAGGTATTTCGCCTTCTGCTCCGGCGTGCCGTCGATGGCGATGCCCTGGCTGCCGATGCCGACATTGGTGGCGAAGATGGACCGGAAGGCAGGTGCGGCGCGGCCGATCTCGAAGATCACCAGCGCCTCTTCCTCCATGTCGAGGCCGAGGCCGCCATAGTCCTCGGCGATCGACAGGCCGAAAAGGCCCATCCCGCGCATCTCGTCGATGATGTCGGCGGGCATGGCGTCGGCATCGGCCACCTCCGCCTCGCGCGGGATCAGGCGGTCGTCGACGAAGCGGCGGATCTGGTCCACCAGTTGCGCACGGGTTTCGGGATCGAGCGGCATGGGTCCTCCTCCGGGATTTTATGTCAATATATTGCCTGTATTTCCGCCACCAGGCGGAAAGGCCGCGCCGGTCATGCGGCAATCAACACCGAAACAACGCATACCCCTTGCACGATCAATGTCAATATGTTTGCATATATCGAGGGAGGACTCAGATGAAAGCCATCGTTCTGGAACATCGCGGGCCCGATGGCCCGCGCCTTGCGGATATCCCCGCCCCTACGCGCCCCGAGGGCGGCGCGCTGGTGCGGATGCTGGCGGCCTCGGTCAACCGGGTCGATCTTTACATGCGCGATTCGGGCGCGGGCATCACCCATACCCTGCCGCAGGTGATGGGCGTCGACGGCGTGGGCGAGGTGCTGGAGGCCGGCCCCGGTTCCGCCCTGCGCCCCGGCCAGCGCGTGATCCTTTATCCTTACGAATTCTGCGGCCGCTGCCGCCATTGCCTCGCGGGCGACCAGCCGCTGTGCACCCGCGCGCGGATCTTCGGCGAACACCGCGACGGCACCTTTGCCGAGGTCGTGGCCGCGCCGGAAACCGCGCTGGTCCCCCTCGCACCCGATACCGATGCGGCGGGGGCGGCGGCGCTTGGCGTCGCCTATCTGACCGCCTGGCGCATGGTCTTCGGCAAGGCCCCGGCGGGCCCCGGGCAGGTGGTTCTGGTGCAGGGCGCGGGCGGCGGCGTGGCGCATGCGGTGGTGGAACTGGCGCGCATGGCGGGCGCGCGGGTGATCGCCACCACCACGGGCGCGGAAAAGATCGCGCATTTCCGATCGCTCGGCGTCGAGGTGATCGACTATCGCGCGGGCGATCTGCCCAAGGCCGTGCAGGCGCTGACCGGCGGCGACGGCGCCGATCTGGTGATCGACAACGTGGGGGAAAAGACCTGGGGCGCCTCGCTGCGGTCGCTGGCGCGCGGCGGGCATCTTGTCACCTGCGGCGCCACCACCGGCGCGCATCCTTCCGCCGACATCCAGCGGCTCTTCGTGCGGCAACTGTCCGTCCACGGTTCCACCATGGGCGGGATGGACGAATTCCGCCGCCTGATCCGCGCCTTCGAATCGGGCGCGATCCGCCCCCATATCGACAGCACCTTCCCGCTGGATCAGGCCCGCGCGGCGCTCGACCGGCTCGAACACCCCGCGCGCATGGGCAAGATCGTCCTGACCATCGCCGCCCCGACAGAAGGCAGACCATGACCCAGAGCACCATCCTGACCCGCGTCGAGACCGGCGTGGGCATCATCACCCTGAACCGGCCCGAGGCGCTGAACGCGCTGAACGCGCAGATCACCCGGGAAATCGCCGAGGCCGTGGATACGTTCGAGGCCGACGACGCCGTGGGCGCCATCGTCGTCACCGGGTCCGACAAGGCCTTCGCCGCCGGCGCCGACATCAAGGAAATCAAGGACAAGACCTTCATCGACGTGTTCGGCGAACAGTTCATCACCCGGCACTGGGAACGCCTCGCCAGCGCGCGCAAGCCCACCATCGCCGCCGTGTCGGGCCATGCCGTGGGCGGGGGCTGCGAACTGGCGCTGATGTGCGACACCATCGTCGCGGCCGAATGCGCGCGCTTCTCGCTGCCCGAAACCCGGATCGGCGCCATCCCCGGCGCGGGCGGCACGCAGCGGCTGACCCGCGCAGTGGGCAAGGCGCTGGCGATGGACATGATCCTGACCGGGCGCGTGCTGACGGCGCAAGAGGCGCGCGCGGCCGGGCTGATCGCCCGCGTGGTGCCCGACGGCACGCATCTGGCCACGGCGGTAGAGATGGCGGCGACCATCGCCCGATCCTCGCGCCCCATCGCCATGCTGGCGAAAGAGGCGGTGAACAAGGCTTACGAGACCCATCTGGCCGAAGGCATCCACCTGGAACGCCGCCTGCTCTACGCCACCTTCGCCACCGAGGACCGGCGCGAGGGCATGAACGCCTTCGCCGAAAAGCGCAAGCCGCAGTTCAGGAACCGCTGAGGGCCCGCCAGGCGTTCCGGTCGGCGCCGGGGCGCTGCCCCGGACCCCGGGATATTTAGAGACAGAAAGTGAGCAGGGATCTACGCAAAACCCCTTCTTCTTCACTTTCTGTCCTTAAATATCCCGGGGGTCCGGGGGCGGGCCCCCGGCGCCACGCCCCCCACCGGAACGGCCGCCGGTCAGATCCGCCCCACCCAGTCGCCCGCGCGCACCAGCGCCTCGATCTGCGCGCGGATGTGGCGGACCACGGCGCGGGTCGCCGGGGCGGCGGCGCGTTGGGGGGCGTGGGCGAGGATCAGTTCGCGGCTGATCACCGGCCCCACGATCTTCTGCGCCACCAGCGCGCCGTCCTTCAGCCGCGCCTGCACCGCCGTCAGCGGCAGCACGGTGCGGATCGTCCCCGTCGCCACCAGGTCGCAGATCGTCGGCAGGGTTTCCAGTTCCATCGCCACGTTGAGCGGCACGCCCGTCTGCGCCGCGGCCTCGTCCACCAGCAGGCGCAGGCCGTGGGGCTGGCCGGGCAGCACCAGTTCCAGATCGGCCAGCGCCGGCAGCGGCACGGTCTCTGCCGCCCCGGCGGGGGCATTGGCGGCGGAAATCAGATACATGTCCTCGAACAGCAGATGTTCGGCATCCAGCAGCGTGCTGGTGCGGGTCTTGTAGAGCACCGCCAGATCCACGCGCCCGTTCACCATCCATTCGGCCACATGGCCGCTGAACCCTTCCAGCACCCGCATGCGGATCCCCGGATGTTCCGCCCGGATCCGCGCCAGCAGGGGCGCCAGCAGCGCGAGCCCGACCGAGGGCGGCACGCCCAACGTCACCGTACCCCCGAGGACGCCGCGTTGCTGGCCCAGTTCCTGGCGCAGGCTTTCGACATCGGCCAGCACCACGCGGCCGCGCGCCAGCAGGGTTTCGCCCGCCTCGGTCGGCACCACGCCGCGGCCGTTGCGGTAGAACAGCGTCACCCCCAGATCCGATTCCAATTCCCGGATCCGGCGCGACAGCGCGGACTGCGCGATGTTGTTCTTCAGCGCCGCCTTGGTGAAGCTGCCGGTTTCGGCGATGCTCACGAAATAGCGCAGGTCGAGAAGTTCCATACCTTCCCCATCGGTTCCGCCCGCCCGGGACCATGGCCCGGGCGGGCGGTCTGGTCAGGCGGATTGGGCGCGGCGCGCGCGCAGGGCGTCGGTCGCGGCCGTATCGAGGCCCCACCGATAGCCGTTCTGCACCTCCTGCACAACGACGCCATAGACCTCGCGCGCATGGTCGGGGGTGATGTAGCCGTCGAGCAGATCGTCCAGCACCTTGCGCGGGTCGCGCCGCAGCGGGTCGCCATAGCCCCCGCCGCAGGGCGACAGATACGTCACCACATCGCCCAGTTCCGCCCGCATGCCGGAAAACTTGGCCGGCACGTCCTGCGGGTCGGTGCCGCGGTCGTGGTTGTGGATGCGCACCGCCGCCGTCGCGCCCTCGTGCCCGCCGAAGATGCCCCAGGGGGTATCCTCGTTGCGGTCGGATTCGTGGGTCATGAAGCCCGGCGTCAGGAAACGCTGCGATTTCACCACCCCCATGCCGCCCCGGTATTCGCCCGCGCCGGGGAAAACATCGTCGCGGATCTCGTAGCGGTCGCAGATCATCGGCAGGTGCATGCCGAGGTCTTCCAGCGGGTTGTTGCGGGTGTTGCGCATCAGTTCCTCGATCGTGTCGGGGCCGTCCGATGCGGGGCGCCCGCCCATCGCGGCCTCGTTCACCTCGATCAGCACCCAGTAGTCGCCCGAGGGCCGCACACCCGAATAGCTGGCAAACGACAGGCAGGCGGCGTTGCCGGCGGTGCATTTGTCGGGCAGCACCGGGGCCAGCGCCTTGATGATCAGGTCCACGATGCGCTGGATCTGGTTGAAGCGCGCCTCGCAGGCTGCCGGCGCGATGGGGTTGAAGATGGACCCCAGAGGCGCCGTCACCTTCACCGGGCGGAAGGACCCCTCGTTCTGGGGGATGTATTCCTGATTGGTGTAGGTATCCAGCAACAGCGCGCGGAAGGCGAAATAGCAGGCCACCTTGGTCGAGCCCTCGAAGGGCACGTTGAAGGCGGTCGGCACCTGCGGCGAGGATCCGGTCAGGTCCACCTCCACATCGTCGCCGCGCACCCGCACCGTCACCTTGATCGGCAGATGCTTGCCCCGCGTGCGGCCGTCATCGTCCATGAAACCCTCGGCGGTATAGTCGCCGTCGGGGATCTTGGCGATTTCCCGCCGCAGCATGCGTTCGGAATAATCCATCAGCTGCTTGCAGGCCTGTTCGACGGTCCCGCGCCCGTAGGTGTCCATCAGTTCGCAATACCGGCGCACGCCCAGTTCGGCGGCGGCGATCTGCGCCTCCAGATCCCGCATCACCAGCCCCGGCACGCGGGTGTTGCCGCTGATGTAGCGCCAGAGCGTCTCGTTCCGCTTGCCGGCCTCGTAGAGTTTCAGCCCGTTCAGCAGCATGCCTTCGGCAAACACGTCCGGCACATCGATGATCAGCCCCGGCGTGGCCGCGCCGATGTCGAGGTGATGCGCGGTATTGGCCGAAAATCCCACCAGTTCACCATGGTAGAAGATCGGCATGACGATGCCGATGTCCGGCGAATGGCTGGCGCCGTAATAGGGGTGGTTGTGGATCACCACATCCCCTTCCTTCCACGACGACTTGGGGATGCTTTTCTCGATCCCGCGCATGTAGCCGGGGATCGAGCCGATATGCATCGGCGTCGAATCGGATTCGCACAAGGTGTTGTAATCCAGATCGAACAGCCCCGCGCCCAGGTCCTGGCTTTCGCGGATGATCGAGGAATAGGACATGCGGTACAGCACGTTGCCCATCTGCTCGGCGATGGCATGCAGCGCGCCGCCGATGACCTGGAGCGTGATCGGGTCGATAGTCTTGGTCATGGTCTCAAGCCTCCGCGCGGCTGCGGCTGATGACGAGATCGCCCAGTTTCATCACCGTGGCGGTGAATCCGGGCGGGACGATGGTGGTGGAGTTCTGCTGCACCACCACGGCGGGGCCGGTGATCGTATCCTCGGCGCGCAGCTTCATGCGGTCGAAGCGCGGCGTGGGCAGGGTCTGGCCATCGTCGAAGGTGGTGGGGCGGGCATAGAGCGCGGCCTCGGACGGGTTGTTGCGCCCGCCCTTGGGCAGGGCCGGCAGGCGCAGGGTTTCCGATTTCGAGGTGCCGATGACGCGCAAAGTGACCATCTGCACCGGCTGGTCCTCGAAGGCATGGCCGTATTCGGTGCGGTGGATGGCGAAGAAGCGTTGCTGCACCTCGCGCGCGGTGTCGGCGGTGAAGGGGCCGTCCGGCACCTCCACCCGCAGTTCGAACCCCTGGCCCACATAGCGGCATTCCGCGATGCGGGTGAAGGTCTGGTCGCCGGGCGCGATGCCGTCGGCGGCAAGCTGCGCCGCGGCCTCTGCCCGCAGCCGGTCGAAGATGCCGCCCACGGCGGCGAAGGCGTTGTCGTTCTGGCCCTCGAGGATGGTCAGCGCCGACTGGGTGAATTCATAGCGCGGTTCCGTCACCAGAAGGCCCATGGCCGCGGTGATCCCGGGATGCAGGGGCGAGATCACGTTCTTCGCCCAGATCATTTCCCCCAAGGCCACGCCATGCAGCGGCCCCGCGCCGCCGAAGGCCATCAGGCTGTATCCGCGCGGGTCGATCCCCTTGGCGACGGAGTTCGACGCGATGGCCAGCGCCATGTTGTTGTTGACGATCTTCAGCACACCCAAGGCCGCATCGCGCACCGACAGGCCAAGAGGTTCGGCCAGCCGTTCCCGGATCGCGCGTTCCGACAGGGCCGGGTCGATCTTGAGGCCCCCGCCGAGGAAATGTTCGGGGTCGAGCCGGCCCAGAACCACCTGCGCATCGGTCACGGTGGGCTCTTCCCCGCCCTTGCCATAGCATGCGGGCCCGGGTTCGGCGCCCGCCGACCGGGGGCCGACGCGGAAGGCGCCGCCACTGTCGACATAGGCGATGGATCCGCCCCCTGCCCCGATGGCGTCGATGTCGATCATCGGCACCAGCACCGGCAGATGCGCCACCTCGGTGTCGCGCGGGTTCTTGATCGTCAGGTCCCCGCCCCGGATGACCGAGATGTCGGCGGATGTGCCGCCGATGTCGATGGTGATGATCTCGTTCTGCCCGCAGGCCTCGCCCGTCCAGCGCCCGCCGATCACGCCGCCCGCAGGCCCCGACAGCAGCAGGCCCACCGGGTTGCGGCTGGCCTGTTCCACCGTGCTGACGCCGCCGTTCGACTGCATCATCCGCACATATGCGTTCACGCCCGCCTCGCCCAACCGGCGTTGCAGGTTGTCGAGATAGCGCGCCGTGCGCGGCCCGATATAGGCGTTCATCGCCGCCGACGAGAAGCGTTCGTATTCGCGGATCGTGTTCACCACCTCGGACGAGGCGCAGACGAAGGCGTCGGGCATCACGCGCTGGACGATTTCCTTGGCGCGCAGTTCGTGTTCGTTGTTGAGGAAGGAAAACAGGAAGCCGATCACCACCGCGTCGAGCTTGCGTTCGGCGAACAGTTCCGCCGCGCGTTCGACCTCGGCCTCGTCCAGCTTCGTCTCGATCCGCCCGTCGGGGGGCAGGATGCGTTCGCTGACCGCGATCCGGTTGCGGCGCTTGATCAGCGGCGCGCTCTGCCAGGGCACGTCGAATTGCAGGGAAAAGTTGTGCGGCCGCTTGTGGCGCCCCATGTGCAGGATGTCGCGGAAGCCCTTGGTGGTGATCATCCCCACCTCGGCGCCGTTCCGTTCGATGACGATATTGGTGGCCACGGTGGTGCCGTGGAACAGCGCATCCACCTGCCCCGGGTCCACCCCCGCGATCCGGCACAGTTCCACCACGCCCTGCACCACGCCCACCGACTGGTCGGCCGCGGTGCTCGGCACCTTGTGCGTATAAACCCGCTGCCCGCCCGCGGCATCCACCGCCTCGAGCACGAGGTCGGTGAAGGTTCCGCCGACGTCGACGCCTACCCTGATCATTCTGCACTCCCATGTCCCGGCCACCGGCGGACACCTGCCCGCCGCCGCGCCCGGGGTCCGGGCGCTGGCCTGTCGTTGTTGATGGCGACAGGAAAGCCGATGCGGGCGGACCTGCCAAACGGAATTTTTTCCCGCCCGGCGGCGGGGGCGGAGGGGGCGTGAGAGGCGGTGAAACGAGGGGTCTCGGGTAAACCTATGATATGTACAGGTTTTCCCGTATACTTTCGGGGAAGCCATGCCTTTTCGGGCAGTGCAGTCGGCCCCGCCATCTTTTGATGCGATAGCTGGTTTGCAACAGCCTGCAATTCGGGGGACAGGCGAGGTGCGGCAGGCTTGGGCGGTATGCAAAATGGAGATATAGAGGTATTAATCCATAAACAATCGGCATATCCCATCGCGCTGCCGTTCTGGCCGGGCGGGATCAGGAAACGCACCGCGTCTCCCCCGCCCGTTCGCGCGACAGGGCCGCAGGGGCGGCGATGCCGGGGAAAATGGTTAGGCCAGCGCCTGCCCCGGCGGGCGAGTAGCGCCCGCCATGGGCGGGGCGGGCGCTGGCCGGGGGCTTTGGGCCCCCGGCCGGGGCAACTCCACCTGTATTGGAGTGGCGAAGGCGCGCGCCTTCGCCAGACAGACCTTAGCGTGAATACCTGCCCGCCCTACACCGCCAGAATTCCTACACCGCCAGAATCGTCGTCGCCTTGATCTCTTCCATCGACAGCAGCGCGGTGACGTTGTGGATCTTCACCTCTGAAATCAGCGCCTGATAGAAGGCGTCATAGGCGCGCGCGTTCGCCACCCGGACCTTCAGGATATAGTCGATATCGCCCGCCAGCCGGTGCGCCTCCAGCACCTCGGGGCGGGCGCGCACGGCGGACAGGAACTTGCGCTGCCAGTCGGGCTCGTGCTCGCTGGTGCGCACCAGCACGAAGAAACAGGCCTCCAGCCCGAGCGCCTCGGGGTCGAGGATCGCGGTCTGGCGCAGGATCACGCCGGCCTCCTTCAGCCGCCGGATCCGGTTCCAGACCGGGGTCTTGGACGAGCCCACCCGCCGCGCGATCTCGTCCAGCGACAGGCTCGCATCCTCCTGCAGCGCGGCAAGGATTTTCCTGTCGATCTCGTCCAGACGGACATTCATTCGCCGATCCCCTTCGAAGCGGAACATGGGTTTCGTCCTGCCGGAATGGCGGAACAGAGTTCCTTATTTGCCCCGAGGTATCGCCTTTGACAAGAATTTTGTCCTATATTGCCCCAACCCAACCTGCCGGAGCCCGCCATGACCACGCGCCCGCATATCCCCGGAACCGTCGCCCTTGTCGGCGCGGGCCCCGGCGACCCCGACCTGCTGACGCTGCGCGCGCTGCGGCTGATGACGGGCGCGGATGTGGTGATCCACGACCGGCTGGTGGGGCAAGGCATTCTCGACCTCATCCCCCCTCATGTGCAGCGGATCGACGTGGGCAAGGAAGGCTTCGGCCCCTCCACCCCGCAGGTGGACATCCATACCGCGATGATCGCCGCCGCGCGGACCGGCGCGCGGGTGGTGCGGCTGAAGGCCGGCGATCCCGGCATCTTCGGGCGGCTGGA
Organism: Ruixingdingia sedimenti; assembly: GCF_031432425.1. Lineage (NCBI taxonomy): Bacteria > Pseudomonadati > Pseudomonadota > Alphaproteobacteria > Rhodobacterales > Paracoccaceae > Ruixingdingia > Ruixingdingia sedimenti. The sequence goes on from NZ_JAVKPH010000017.1 coordinate 23,646, forward strand.
CGACGAGATAGAGGCGCTGGACGCCGCCGGGATCGGCTGGGTGATCGTGCCCGGCATCACCGCCGCCGCCGCGGCCGCCGCAAGCCTCGGCCAGGGGCTGACGGCGCGGGGGCGCAACGGGTCGGTGCGGCTTCTGACCGGGCACGACGTCAAGGGTTTCGCCGAACAGGACTGGCGCGGCCTCGCCCGCCCCGGGGCCGTCGCCGCGATCTACATGGGCAAGCGCGCCGCGCGTTTCGTGCAGGGCCGCCTGATGATGCATGGCGCCGCCCCCGACACGCCCGTCACCATCGTGGAAAACGCCAGCCACCCCGATGAACGCATCCATCCCGCCACGCTCGCGACCCTGCCGGCCAGCCTCGAATCCGTGACCGGGCCCGCGGTGCTGCTGCTCGGGCTGTCGCCCCGCGCCGCCGCGCACGCCCTGCAAGACCTCAAGGAGATCGCTCTATGAGCACCCCCGCCCCCCGCGCCGCCGCGCGCAGCCGCTTCACCCCCAAGGTCGTCACCGCCAACGACCTGCGCGAGGGCGTTTCCGTCTGGCTGACCCCCGACGACCGCTGGAGCCGCGACATGCACGAGGCCGAACTGATCGAGGACGAGGCGCATGCGCAACTGCGCCTGCTGTTCGCGGCGGCGCAGACGGGCGTGGTGGTCGGCCCCTATCTGGCCGATGCCCGCCCGGGCGCCGAGGGGCCCGAACCCACGCATTTCCGCGAAATCTTCCGCACCCGCGGCCCGTCCAACTATCCGCACGAATGGCAGGCCCGTTCCGCCTGACCCCATCCGCCCTTGACCATCCCCCGCCGCAGGGCCATCGGCCCTTCCACGCAGGTGCAGAAGAGACGCCCATGTACAGCTATTCAGAATTCGACGAAGCCTTCGTCCGCACCCGGGTGGCGCAGTTCAGCCAGCAGGTGGAACGCCGCCTCGACGGCAGCCTGACCGAGGATGAATTCCGCCCGCTGCGGCTGATGAACGGGCTCTATCTGCAACTGCACGCCTACATGCTGCGGGTGGCCATCCCCTATGGCACGCTGAACCCGCGCCAGATGCGGCAACTGGCCCATATCGCGGAAACATGGGACCGCGGCTATGGCCATTTCACCACGCGCCAGAACATCCAGTACAACTGGCCCCGCCTGCCCGACGTGCCGGCGATCCTGACGGCGCTGGCGGATGTGGGGATGCATTCCATCCAGACCTCGGGCAACTGCGTGCGCAACGTGACCGCGGACCATTTCGCGGGTGCGGCGGCGGACGAGATCGAGGACCCCCGCCCCTATGCCGAACTGCTGCGCCAGTGGTCGACCGACCACCCGGAATTCCAGTTCCTGCCGCGCAAGTTCAAGATCGCCATCACCGGCGCCGCCGAGGACCGCGCGGTGACGCGCGCGCATGACATCGGGCTGCGGCTGGTGCGTAACGACGCGGGCGAGACCGGGTTCGAGGTGCTGGTGGGCGGCGGCCTTGGCCGCACGCCGATGATCGGGCAGGTCATCGCCCCCTTCGTGCCCACGGCCGACCTGCTGCCCTATATCGAGGCGATCCTGTCCACCTACAACAGCCGCGGGCGGCGCGACAACAAGTTCAAGGCGCGCATCAAGATCACCGTGTTCGAGGAGGGGCTCGACGCCTTCCGGGCCGAGGTCGAGACCCGCTTTGCCGAGATCAAGCCGCAGTTCGGCGGCGCCGACCTCGCCCTGCTGGATGAAATCCGCGCGGCCTTCGCCGCCCCGCAGTTCCGCAGCGGTGACACCGCGGCGCATGACGGCGCGCTGCGGGTCGATGCGCTCTACCGTGCCTGGGCGGAACGCAACCTGTCCGCCCACCGCCACCCGGACCATGCGATCGTGACCATCAGCCTCAAGGCCCATGGCGCGACGCCGGGCGACGCCAGCGCCGATCAGATGCGGGTGATGGCGGATCTGGCCGAACGCTATGGCTATGGCGAATTGCGCATCAGCCACGAACAGAACGTCATCCTGCCGCATGTGCACAAGGGCGACCTGCCCGCGGTGCATGCCGAACTGCTGCGCGCGGGGCTGGCGACGGCGAATGTGGGGCTTTTGTCCGACATCATCGCCTGCCCGGGGATGGATTATTGCGCGCTGGCCACGGCCCGGTCGATCCCGGTGGCGCAGCAACTGGCAAGCCATTTCAAGGCCATCGGGCTCGAGGACGAAATCGGCGCGCTGAAGATCAAGATCTCGGGCTGCATCAACGCCTGCGGGCACCACCATGTCGGCCATATCGGCATTCTGGGTCTCGACCGCGCGGGGGTGGAAAACTACCAGATCACACTCGGGGGCGACCATTCGCTCGACGCCGCGATCGGCGAACGGGCGGGGCCGGGCTTTGCCTATGACCAGATCGTGCCCGCGATCGAACGGCTCTTGCGCGCCTATCTGGATCTGCGCACCGCCCCCACGGAAAGCTTCATCGACGCCTTCCGCCGGCTCGGCCCCGCGCCGTTCAAGGCCGCGCTCTATCCCGACGAAAGGGAACGCAATGCGGCTTGACCTGCACGGCTCCGGCGCGGGGCTGGCGCCGGTGGCCGAACGCGTCGCGGCGCTGAACGCGCGCTATCGCCATCACGCGGCGGTGGCGGTGCTGGAACATGCGTTGGGCGACCCGGATCTGGGGCGGGTGGCGCTGGTGTCGTCCTTCGGGGCGGAATCGGTGGTGCTTTTGCATCTGGTGTCCATCGTCGCCCCGCGCACCCCGGTGCTGTTCATCGACACGCGGCTGCTGTTTCCCGAAACGCTGGCCTATCAGACGGAACTGGCGCAGACGCTCGACCTGCGGGACCTGCGGGTGATCCGCGCGGGCCTGCCGGACCTTGCGCTGCGCGACCCCGATGGCCTGCTGCACCAGACCGATACCGACGCCTGCTGCGCCCTGCGCAAGACCGAGCCGCTGGAAAACGCGCTGGCCGGGTTCGACGGCTGGATCACCGGGCGCAAGCGGTATCAGGGCGGCACCCGCGCGGCGCTCGACTTCTTCGAAGAGGAAGAGGGCACCGGCCGGATCAAGGTCAACCCGCTGGCGCATTGGGGGCGCGAGGATGTGGCCGACTACATGCTCAACAACCGCCTGCCGCGCCATCCGATGGTTGCGCGCGGCTACCCCTCCATCGGCTGCGCGCCCTGCACCTCGCCGGTCAAGGCGGGTGAGGATGAACGCGCAGGCCGTTGGCGCGGCAGCGAAAAGACCGAATGCGGTATTCACTTCATCAACGGCCGCGTGGTGCGCGGCCCGATGACCAAGGAGGACGCGGCATGAGCGTCATCGTCACCGACCGGGGCTTTGCCGCCGAGGATTTCGGGGCCGAGATCATCCCCCTCGACGCGATCGAGGGCCGCAACGACATCGCGGCAGTGGACCTGCCCCCCACCGCCGACCCGCTGGCGCTGCGCGACCTCTTGCCGGGGTTGAAGCTGATCCGCGTGGCTTTCCCCGCCTTCAGCGACGGGCGCGGCTTCACCGTCGCGCGGCGGCTCCGGGCGATGGGTTATGCCGGACGGCTGCGCGCCGCGGGCCATGTGCTGGCCGACCAGTACACGATGGCCCGCCGCGTCGGCTTCGACGAGGTGGAGATTTCCGACGATCTGGCCGCCCGCCAGCCCGCCGACCAATGGGCCTTCCGCACCGACTGGAAGGCCCATGACTATCAGTCGCGGCTGCGCGCCCGCCTTGCGGGTTCCGCCGCGGCGCCCGACATTGTAGAAGGGGCCTGAGCCACAATGAACGAGCAGACCAGCGTGACCACCGCATCCGCCACCCCCGCCGCCGCCCCCGTGCGCACCCTGCCCGACGCGCAGACCGTGACCGCCGTCACGCACTGGACGGACAGCCTGTTTTCCTTCCGGGTGACGCGGCCGAAATCGCTGCGCTTCCGGTCGGGCGAATTCGTGATGATCGGGCTTCTGGACTACAAGGGCAAACCCCTGCTGCGCGCCTATTCCATCGCCTCGCCGTCGTGGGACGAGGAACTGGAGTTCTATTCGATCAAGGTGCCCGACGGCCCGCTGACCTCGCGCCTGCAACATATCCAGCCGGGGGACGAGATCATCCTGCGCCCCAAGCCCGTGGGCACGCTGGTGCTGGATGCGCTGCTGCCGGGCAAGCGGCTGTGGTTTCTGGCCACCGGCACCGGCATCGCGCCCTTCGCCAGCCTGATGCGCGACCCGGAAACCTATGAACGCTACGATCAGGTCATCATGATGCACACCTGCCGCACGGTGGCCGAGCTGGAATACGGCCGCCAGCTGGTCGCGGCGCTGCGCGAGGATCCGTTGATCGGCGAATTCGCCGACAAGCTGGTCTACTACCCCACCACCACGCGCGAGCCGTTCGAACGCATGGGCCGCGTGACCGACAACCTGTCCTCGGGCAAGGTGTTTTCCGACCTCGGCATCCCGCCGATGGACCCGGGCACCGACCGCGCGATGGTCTGCGGCTCGATGGCGCTCAACGTCGATATCAAGGCGATCCTCGAAGGCTTCGGCCTGCGCGAGGGCGCGAATTCGGAACCGCGGGAATATGTGGTCGAACGCGCCTTCGTCGGCGACGGGATCTGAAGATCGCCGCGCAAGCCACCGGCACAAAATGAAAACGCCGCGCGAATGGATCGCGCGGCGTTCGCGTTTCCGCCCGTTGGCTCAGAGGCCGAGCGCGGCGCGGATCTGCGTCAGCGCGGCTTCGACCAGCACCGGGTTGCCGGCGGCGTTCGTGACCAGCGCGCTCAGCGTGGCCTTGGTGCCGGCGTCGAGCGACGAGCCTTCGATCAGCGCGATCACCTTGGCGGCGTCGAAATTGGCCGGGTTCAGCACCGCGGCGGCATCCTCTGCCGCGCCCTGCGCCGCCGTACCCGCGGCCTCGGCAGCCTCCTGCGCGGCTTCGGCAGCAGCCCCGGCCGCCTCGGCGGCGCCCTCTGCGGCCTCTTGCGCGGCCTCGGCGGCCCCCTGGACGGCTTCGCCGGCGGCGTCGGCGGCACCCTCGGCCGCTTCCTGGGCGGCCTCGGCGGCGCCCTGCGCGGCCTCGGCGGCTTCCTTCGCGGCGGCTTCGGCCTCTGCCGCGGCGGTGGCGGCGGCTTCTTCCTCTGCCTTCTTCGCGGCTTCTTCGGCGGCGGCGCGGGCGGCGGCCTCTTCCTCGGCCTTCTTGGCGGCGGCATCGGCCACGGCGCGGGCGGCAGCCTCTTCCGCGGCGCGCTGCTGCGGCAGGTAGCTGAACTGGTAGTAGCCCGCGGCGGCCAGAAGCACCACGACGGCCCCGATGATAACACCCTTGTTCATGGATCCACTCCTCTCATGCGGCAGGATGACTGCGCCCGCCTTCTGGCAGAGCCGGGCCGCAAAGGAAAGAACAATCGCCGCAGCGCGGCGCCATCGCCCGGAATACGGCCCCGCCCACGGGAATCCGGTTGAAACCCCGGCGCGTCAAGAGTATTTTTCAGCCGCATCCGGCAACTTCAGAAGGAACGCCACCATAGCCCGCAGACCCCACAACGCCCCGCCGCAACGCGAAACGGGCCCCCGCGTCAACGATCGCATCCGCGCCCCGGAAATCCGGCTGATCGGCGCAGAGGGCGAGAACATCGGCGTCGTCACCCCCGCCCGCGCCATGGCGCTGGCCGAAGAAGCGGGGCTCGACCTGGTGGAAATCTCGCCGACCGCGGTGCCCCCGGTCTGCAAGATCATGGACTTCGGCAAGTTCAAGTACGAGACGCAGAAGAAAGAGGCCGAGGCACGCAAGAAGCAGAAGGTCATCGAGATCAAGGAAATCAAGTTCCGCCCCGGGACCGACAGCCATGATTACGACGTCAAGATGCGCTCGGTGCTGAAATTCCTCGACGAGGGCGACAAGGTGAAGATCACCCTGCGATTCCGCGGCCGGGAAATGGCGCACCAGCAACTGGGGATGGAACTGCTGAACCGCGTCGCCGCCCATGTGGCAGAGGTGGGCAAGGTGGAATCGATGCCCAAGCTGGAAGGCCGCCAGATGGTGATGATGATCGCGCCGAAATAGCGCCCGCAGGCCCCGCCCGACGGCGGGGCCCTTGCCCGCGGCAACCGGGACGCGAAAGCGCCGTTGAACGGCGCCGCGGAAACCCTTACCTTTCCCCTGCCGCCGGAAACAGGAAAACCGCCCGATGCCGTCATCTTCGGAATCCTCCAGTACCCCAGAGGGCGACTGTAGCAGCGGTGATTCCGACCCGGCCGGGCTGACCGCCCCCCGGCGCACCTGCGCCCCCTTCCATACCGGAAATTCCGCCGATGCTGTTTGAATGGATGGCCGACCCCGCCGCATGGGTCGGGCTTGTCACGCTTGTGATCCTGGAAATCGTTCTGGGGATCGACAACCTCGTCTTCATCGCCGTGCTGGCCGACAAGCTGCCGGCGCATCAGCGCGAAAAGGCGCGGCTTCTGGGCCTGTCGCTGGCGCTGGCGATGCGGCTGGTGCTGCTGGCGTCGATTTCCTGGATCGTGACGCTGACCGCGCCGATCTTTTCGCTGTTCGACAAGGGCTTTTCGGCGCGCGACCTGATCCTGATCGTGGGCGGGCTGTTTCTGCTGTTCAAGGGCACGATGGAACTGCACGAACGGCTGGAGGGTCACAGCACCCAGAAATCCGGCGGGCCGGCGCAGGCGGTGTTCTGGCAGGTCATCGCGCAGATCGTGGTGCTGGACGCGATCTTTTCGCTCGACAGCGTGATCACGGCGGTCGGCATGGTGCATCACCTGTCGATCATGGTCATCGCGGTGGTGATCGCGGTGGGCGTGATGATGCTGACCTCCAAGCCGCTGATGGCCTTCGTGTCGCGCCATCCGACGGTGGTGATCCTGTGCCTCGGCTTCCTGATGATGATCGGCTTTTCGCTGATCACCGAGGGCTTCGGCTTCCATGTGCCCAAGGGCTACCTCTACGCCGCCATCGGCTTTTCGGTGCTGATCGAGGCGCTGAACCAGATCGGGCGGCGCAACCGCGAACGGTTCCTGACCACGGGCGACCTGCGCGAACGCACGGCAGAGGCCGTGCTGCGCCTTCTGGGCGGCAAGGGGGGCGAGGGCGATCTGGGCGGGGGCGCCGAGATGATCGCCGAACAGGTGGCGCAAAGCGGCATCTTCGACCGCGAGGAAAAGGAGATGATCCAGGGCGTGCTGACGCTGGCCGAACGCACCGCGACCTCGGTGATGACGCCGCGGACGGACATCGACTGGCTGGACCTGTCGCGCCCGCAGGAGGATCTGCGCAACCAGATCCTGCAAGAGGGGCATTCGCGCTATCTGCTGGCGCACAACACGCTGGAAAACTTCGTCGGCATCGCGCTGACGCGGGATCTGCTGCGCGACCTGCTGGAGGAAGGGGCGATCAACCTCGAACGCTCGTTGCGCCAGCCGCTGGTGGTGCACGAGAACATCACCGCGCTGCGGCTGATGGAAAGCCTGCGCAAGTCGCCGGTGCAGATGGCGGTGGTGGTGGACGAATTCGGGTCCTTCGAGGGGATCGTGACCCCCACCGACCTGCTGGAGGCGATCGCCGGCGAATTCCCCGACGAGGACGAGGAACGGCTGGCCATCGAACAGGCCGCGGACGGGTCGTGGCTGGTGGATGGCGGGCTGGATATCCGCCGCGCCTCGAACCTGCTGGACGTGCAGCTGGTGGACGACGCCAACCGCTATTCGACGCTGGCGGGCTATATCCTGTGGCAACTGGGCCGCCTGCCGAAAGAAGGCGAGACGGTGCGCGCGGGCGATCTGGTGTTCGAGGTCGTCAGCCTCGACGGCCGCGCCATCGACCGGGTACGGATCAGCCGCAGCGGCGCGGACGAGCTGGAATATGCGCAGGAGTGATCTTCATCCTTTGGATGAGGATCACCCCGTGACGCATTGTTCCCGCATGGAAATCAGGTGATCACATCCGGCACCGCCCGGCCCGTCAGCCGCGCGATCCCGGCCAGATCCTCGGCCGCCGCGATCAGGGGGGCAAGCGCCTCCTGCGGATCCTGCGCCATCCTGTCGGGGTCGTCCTCCATCCGGTCGAGGTAGAGCCGCAGCGTCGCGCCCTCTGTCCCCGTGCCCGACAGGCGCAGCACGATCCGCGCGCCGCCTTCGAACGCCACGCGCAGGCCCTGCCCCGCAGAGCTTGAGCCATCCACCGGATCGCGATAGGCGAAATCGTCCGCCGCGGTGACGGTCATCCCCGCCACCACCCGCCCCGGCAGCCCCGGCAGCGCGGCGCGCAGGCCCGCCATCACCGCCTCTGCCGCCGCGACGGGCAAGGCCTCGTAATCGTGGCGGGAATAGTAGTTGCGCCCGAACTGCCGCCAATGGCCGTCCAGCACCTCTGCCACCCCCTTGCCGCGCGCGGCGAGGATGTTGAGCCAGATCAGCACGGCCCAGAGCCCGTCCTTTTCGCGCACATGGTCCGACCCGGTGCCAAAGCTTTCCTCGCCGCAGATCGTGGCGCGGCCGGCGTCCAGCAGGGTGCCGAAGAACTTCCACCCCGTGGGGGTCTCGTGCAGGTCCACCCCCAGATGGGCGGCCACGCGGTCGGCGGCGGCAGAGGTCGGCATGGACCGCGCGATGCCGCGGATGCCGCCGGCGTAACCCTTGCACAGATGCGCATTGGCGGCGATCACGGCGAGGCTGTCGGAGGGGCTGACATAGACCCCGCGGCCCAGGATCATGTTTCGGTCGCCGTCGCCGTCGGACGCGGCACCGAAATCCGGCGCGTCCGGGCCCATCAACTCATCCCAAAGGTCGCGGGCATGGGCCGGGTTCGGGTCGGGGTGATGGCCGCCGAAATCGGGCTCCGGCACGGCATTGACCACGGTGCCGGGCGCGAAACCGATCCGGTGTTCGAGAATCTCCACCGCATAGGGCCCCGTCACCGCCGACATCGCGTCGAACCGCATGCGGAACCCGCCCGCCACCAGCGCGCGGATGGCGTCGAAATCCACCAGCCGTTCCATCAGCGCGGCATAATCCGTCACCGGATCGACGACCTGCACCACCATGCCGTCCAGCCGCGATTCGCCGATGCGATCCAGATCGGGCGCAGGCGCCCCGGCGATATGGTAGCCCGTCACCCGTTCCGTCGCCGCATGGATCGCCGCCGTCACCGCCTCTGGCGCCGGGCCGCCGTTGGCGATGTTGTACTTGACGCCGAAATCGCCGTCCGGCCCGCCGGGGTTGTGCGAGGCCGACAGAATCAGCCCGCCATCCGCCGCATTCAGCCGGATCAGATGCGAGGCCGCGGGCGTGGACAGGATCGCGCCGCGCCCCACGATCACCCGCGCCGCCCCCCCGGCGGCGGCCATGCGCAGGATCGTTTCCGCCGCCTGCCGCCCGAAATAGCGCCCGTCGCCGCCCAGGACCAGCACCTTGCCCGACACCCCGCCGATGGCGTCGAACACCGCCTGCACGAAGCATTCCAGATAGCCCGGCCGCATGAATTCGGCCGTTTTCTTGCGCAGGCCCGAGGTTCCGGGTTTCTGCCCCGCAAAGGGGCCGGCGGCGACGAATGTGCTGGTCATGCGGATCTCCTGGGCCGGAATGGCCGCAGGTAGAGCGGATCGCGCCGCCGCATGCAAGGCCCCTGCGCGCCCCCTAGCGGGGACGCGCCACCAGCGACTGCACCGTATAGACGAGGATCGCCGCCCCCACCGCGCCCAGGACCGCGACGCCCAAAAGCACGATCACGTCGATGGGCCCGCCGATGTTGCGCAGGCCGGAATTGGTGATCTGGAACACGAACACCACCGCCGCCACCGCGCCCACCGGCATCGCCAGCTGCGCCAGCAGGAACTTGCGCCAGGATACCGCCCGGTCGCGGACCAGCACGAAAAGATAGGCCAGCGTCACCACCACGGCGGCGGCGACCATCGCCCAGAACAGGCCCCGGCCGAACATGTCCTCGAACACGGCGATCAGGGTTTGCAGCGTCAGATCCTTCATGGCGGGTCCTCCTCAGGCCTTGCCGCTCAGCATGGCGTTATAGGTGGGTTTCAGCGCCACCTCCTTCATCAGCCAGGTGATCCACAGTTCTTCCAGCGGCGCGATGACGCCCGGGAAACTGGGGACGAGGTTGTTGTGATAGTCGAATTCCACCAGCATCGCGCGGCCGATGCGGGTGATCAGCGGGCAGGATGTATAGCCGTCATAGATCGCCGTGCCCTCTGCCCCCGCGATCTGGGCGACCAGATGGTCCTCGATCACCGGGACCTGCCATTTGACGCTGGCCGCGGTCTTGCCCTTGGGCACCCCCGCCACGTCGCCGAGCGCGAAGATTTCCGGGAAACGGGGATGGCGGAGCGTCTTCTGATCCGCCTCGACCCAGCCCTGATCCGTCCATTTGTCGGCCCATGGCAGGGGCGAGTTGCGCACCGCATCGGGCGCGCGCATGGGCGGGATGACGTTGATGAAATCGTAACCCAGTTCCTTGTCGCCGTCGGGCGTGGCGTAGGTGGCGATCCTGCGGCCCGGGTCGATGGCCTTCAACACATGGTCATAGGCCGCGTCGATCCCGCGTTCGGCGAACAGCATGCGCACCTTTTCCGACACGATGGGCACGCCGAAGAGCGTCTTGTTCTGCGCCGCATAGGTGATCTTCACCTTGCCGCGGTTGCCCTTGCGGGTGGCGTGGTCCTCGGCCAGGAAGGCGAGTTTCAGCGGCGCGCCGGCGCATTTCATCTCTGTCGCCGGCCGCCCGATCAGCGCCTGCCCGCCCGTGTCGGTGAAGGCGTCGAGCGCGGCCCAGGTTTTCGCGGCATAGTCGGGCCCGGCGTAATGCGCGCTGATGCCGTCGCGCCCCACCATGTCGAGCGAAAAGCCCTCCACCGCGTCCCAGTCGAGCTTCAGCCCGGTGGCGACGATCAGGAAGTCATAGGGCAGTTTCTGCCCGCCGGTGGTGGTGACGACCTTGGCGAAGGGGTCGATCTCTGCCGCGGCCTCTGCCACCCATGTCGCGGATTTCGGCAGCCAGCGCCCGGTGTCGGACACCGAATAGGACGCGGGTTTCAACCCCGCGGCGATCAGGGTGAAGCCGGGCTGATACCAGTGTTCGCGGCGCGGATCGACCAGCGTGACCTGCGCGCCGTCCAGCCGTTCGGCCAGCCGGTTGGCCAGCGCCGCGCCGCCCGCCCCGGCGCCGAGGATGACGATGCGCGCCTGTGTGCGCAGCGGCGCGGCGCGCCCGGGCGCCGGGACCGACAGCGCGGCGATTCCGCCGGCGGCGAGACCCAGGAAGGCCCGGCGCGAGGCGGAAGGGGATGACAGGGGCTTCATGGGCTCTCCTCACATATTCCGGTTCGTGAATGTCGCAACATATGCACATTATGGAATGATCGGAAATATACCTCTTTGACTCAAGTCAAGACGTCTGCCGCGCGGTCATGTCACAAAGATGCAAACAGGAGGTGAAGATGCGGCTGACGATCAGAACGAATCTGGCGATGCGCGTGCTGATGTATTGCGCCGTCAACCCCGGGCAGACGGTGCGCAAGCAGGACATCGCGGCGCGGTGCAACGCCTCGGAAAACCATCTGGCGCAGGTGATCCACAGTCTGGGGCTGCTCGGGTTCATCAAGACCCATCGCGGCCGGGGCGGCGGGATGCAGCTGGCGCGCGATGCGGCGGAAATCAGCGTGGGCTCGGTGATGCGCGCGATGGAGGGCGACCTGCCCTTCACCGAATGCTTCGCCGGCGGCGGCAACACCTGCCCCCTGTCCGGGTCCTGCCGGCTGAGCTGCGTGCTGGCCGATGCGGTCGAGGCGTTCTATGCCCAGCTCGACCGCCAGACGGTCGCCGATCTGGTCAAGGACAACAAGGGGCTGGAGGCGGTGCTGGCGGCCTGAACACGGGCCAGCCGGGGGAACGATGCCGGGGCAAGACCTGTGAACGGCGGGGCGGGGCCGGTTCGGATGCCCCTGCGATCACAGGGCGGGGCTTGCCCCGCCATGCGGCCTAGCTGCCCGCGCCGCCCATCACCGCCGACGGGTCGCGCCGCCCGGGCACCGGGGCGGCAGCCTCGGCCTTGCGCACCGCGGCCGCCGTCCCGGGGGCCTGCGGCGCGGCATCCGCGGGCCGGGCCCAGGTGAGATCGGCGATTTCCTCTGCCGGGGTATAGCCGGTGGGGGCGGCGGCGAAGATGTCGCGGATCGCGGGGATGTCGTCGGCCCGGCAGGCCTCTGCCAGCCGGTCGAGCAGCGGCGCGAGGCCGCCCCAGTCGAGCGAGCTTTCCGTCGCCGTCATGATCCGCGGATGCCGCGTGGTGGTGACATTGGCGCCGATCAGCAGTTCCTCTGTCAGCTTCTCGCCCGGGCGTAGCCGGGTGAACACCACCGGAATGGTGTCATGCCCGCGCGGCACCGGCCGGCCGCCGGCGGGATCGTGGATCACCGGGTTGAAACCCGACAGCCGCACCATGCGCCGCGCCAGATCGGCGATCTTGACCGGCCGGCCCATGTCCAGCACGAAGACATCGCCCCCCTGCGCCATCGCCCCCGCCTGGATCACCAGTTGCGCGGCCTCGGCGATGGTCATGAAATACCGCTCGATCTGCGGATGCGTCACCGTCACCGGCCCGCCCGCCGCGATCTGTTCGCGGAACAGCGGAATGACCGACCCCGAGGATCCCAGCACGTTGCCGAAGCGCACCATGGAAAACCGCGTCCGCCCCGGCCCCGCCGCCAGCGCCTGAAAGATCAGTTCGGCCATCCGTTTCGACGCGCCCATCACGTTCGTGGGCCGCACCGCCTTGTCGGTGGACACGAGGATGACGCTTTCCACCCCCGCCGCCACCGCCGCCCGGCCGAGCGTCAGCGTGCCGAAGACGTTGTTCGTCACCCCCGCGACGATGTTCTGTTCGACCAGCGGCACATGTTTGTAGGCCGCGGCGTGATAGATCGTCTGCACCCCGAACTGGTGCAGCAAGGCCGCCACCCGGTCGCCGTCGCGCACCGATCCCAGAAGCGGCACGATCCGCGTCGCCCGGCCCTCGGCGACGCAGAGCGCGCGCAGTTCCTGTTCCACCCGGTAGAGCGCGTATTCCGACAGTTCCAGCAGCACCAGCGTATGCGGGTCGTGCCGCAGGATCTGGCGGCAGAGTTCCGACCCGATGGAGCCGCCGGCGCCCGTCACCAGCACCGATTTCGCCCCGATCGTGGCGCCCATCAGCTGCGGGTCGGGCGGCACCGGATCGCGGCCCAGAAGATCCTCGACCGTGACCTCGCGCACCTCGCTGATGCGCGCGCGCCCGCCCACCAGATCGGCCATGCCGGGGATGGTCTGCACCCGCACCGGCAGGTTTTCCAGCTGTTGCAGGATCGCCGCCCGCGTCGCCCGGCTGGCCGAGGGCATGGCCAGCAGCACCACCTTGGCGCCGTAATCCGCGATCAGCCGTTCCAGCCGCGCGGGCGCGAAGACCATCAGCCCGGCGATCTGGGTGCCGTGCAGTTCGCGCGCATCGTCGACAAAGGCCACCGGCGCGTAATCCGGCCCCTGCATCAGCGAGACCAGCAACTGCCGCCCCGACTGCCCGGCGCCGTAGATGATGACCCGGGTCTTGAGCCGCGACTGCGTGCGCAGGTAAAGCGCGCGCAGCGCCGCGCGCACGCCGCCCACGGTGCAGAAGGCGATCAGCGCATAGATGAAGGGCACCGCCGCCGGGATCGGCGGCGCGAAGGCATAGAGCAGCAGCCCCAGAACCGCGCCCGAGGCCGCGACCCCCGCCACGATGGTGAACAGGGCCCGCGTGCTCATGTACCGGATGACGGCGCGGTAGAAGCCGAGCTTGATGAACACCGCCAGACTGACCGGCAGCATCGTCAGCAGGGCCGCCCAGAAATGCCAGTCGATCAGGAACGCCGGCGTTTCCAGCCGCAGCAGCATCGCCAGCGCAAAGCTGAACGCGATGAGCACGCTGTCGGCAAACAGTTGCAGTAGCCGTTTGTAGGGCCGCGGCAGACCGAACAGGGCGTTGAGCCAGTTCTGTGTCATCTCGATCGCCTCGCCGTTCCCTGGTCGTCATGCGGTCCGGTTACTGCCGGCTCACTCGAAAATCACGCTGCGAAAAGTGCCTACCTTCAAGGAATGGCAATACTCACTCCGTTGCACAGCATTACTGCGCCCGCAGCAACTTGCAAAGCGGTTTGATCGCCGTGGCATGCCGGGACAGGCAATTCCCCGCTTGCGGGCGATGCTGCGGGCGCGCGGTGCCGAAAGCCCGGGCACCTGCGCGGAACGGGCTTGCCTTCGCGCCCCCGGCGTGAAACAGGGAACCGCCAAACGATTCCTGACCGCGGAGTGAGTCATGCAGATTCGAGAGGCCCTTACCTTCGACGACGTGCTTCTGGTCCCCGCGGCCTCGAACGTCCTGCCGGCAGAGGCGGATGTGGGCACCCATGTCACCCGCGCGATCCGCATGAACATCCCGCTCCTGTCCAGCGCGATGGACACGGTGACAGAGGCGCGGATGGCCATCGCCATGGCGCAGGCGGGCGGCATCGGCGTGATCCACCGCAACCTCGGCGTCGAGGAACAGGCGCGCGAGGTCAGCCGCGTGAAGCGGTTCGAAAGCGGCATCGTCTATGCGCCCATCACGCTGCGCGCCGACCAGACGCTGGCCGATGCCAAGGCGCTGATGGAACGCTACAACATCACCGGCTTTCCGGTGGTGGACGACGCGGGCCGCGTGGTCGGCATCGTCACCAACCGCGACATGCGTTTCGCCAGCGACGACAAGACCCCCGTGCGGGTGATGATGACGGCCGAAAACCTCGCCATCCTTCAGGAACCCGCCGACCGCGACGCCGCGATCAGCCTGATGAAGGCGCGGCGGATCGAAAAGCTGCTGGTGACGGATGCCGCCGGCAAGCTGACGGGCCTTCTGACGCTGAAGGACACCGAAAAGGCGGTGCTGAACCCGCAGGCCTGCAAGGACGAGATGGGCCGGCTGCGCGTCGCCGCGGCCTCGACCGTGGGGGATGCGGGGTTCGAACGGTCGCAGGCGCTGATCGAGGCGGGGGTGGACATGGTGGTGATCGACACCGCGCATGGCCATTCCGAGGGCGTGGCGCTGGCCGTCGAACGCATCAAGAAACTGTCGAACACCGTGCAGGTGGTCGCCGGCAACGTCGCCACGGCAGAGGCGACGCGCGCGCTGATCGGCGCGGGGGCGGATGCGGTCAAGGTCGGCATCGGGCCGGGTTCTATCTGCACCACGCGGATCGTGGCGGGCGTGGGCGTGCCGCAGCTGACCGCGATCATGGATGCCGCGGGCGCGGCCGGCGATGTGCCGGTGATCGCCGACGGCGGCATCAAGTTCTCGGGCGATTTCGCCAAGGCGATCGCGGCGGGCGCGTCCTGCGCCATGGTGGGGTCCGCCATCGCCGGAACCGACGAGGCCCCGGGCGAGGTCATCCTGTGGAACGGCCGCAGCTTCAAGAGCTATCGCGGCATGGGCTCGCTCGGCGCGATGGCGCGCGGATCGGCCGACCGCTATTTCCAGAAGGACGCGGCCAGCGACAAGCTGGTGCCGGAAGGCATCGAGGGCCAGGTGCCCTACAAGGGCGCGGTGGCGGCGGTGCTGCACCAGATGGTGGGCGGGCTGCGCGCGGCCATGGGCTATACCGGCTGCCGCACCGTGGCCGAAATGCGCAAGAACTGCCAGTTCGTGCGCATCACCGGCGCGGGGCTGAAGGAAAGCCACGTCCACGACGTGCAGATCACCCGCGAAAGCCCGAACTACCGGCTCGGTTGAGGCGCGGCCACGCGGGGGAACCGATCCCCGTCACTCTGTCTGGCGAAGGCGCGTGCCTTCGCCACGGCGATGCAGATCGCGTTGCCCCGGCCGGGGGCCCAAAGCCCCCGGCCAGCGCCCGCCCCGCCCATGGCGGGCGCTTCTCGCCCGCCGGGGCAGGCGCTGGCCTATCCGGTGTTCCCGGCATCTCCGTCCCTATTGGCACCGCCGCGCGACGGGCGGGGGAAACGCGGTGCGTTTCCTGATCCCGCCCGGCCCGGCGGCAGGATCATCCCCGCCCCGCCCTACCGCAGCCCCGCCGTCACCCCCGCCAGCCAGTCGCGGAAGGCCGCCAGCGGCGGATAGGTCGCCCGCGCCTCGGGCCAGACCAGCCAATAGCTCCCCACGCCGCCGAAGGCGGGGCCGAAGGCCGGGACCAGCCGCCCCTCGGCCAGTTCGGGTTCGGCCAGGAAATCGGGCAGCAGCGCCACGCCGAGCCCGTGGACCGCCGCCTGCGTCATCGGCGCGAACTGGTCGAACAGCATCCCCCGCGGCGGCGGCGCATCCACCCCCTGCGCCTGGAACCAGCGCGCCCAGGCCGTGGGCCGCGTCTCGATCTGCAACAGCGGCAGGTCCAGCAGATCCGCCGCCCCCGCCACCGGATGCGCGGCCAGAAAGGCGGGCGCGGCGCAGGCGATCAGCCGTTCCTGGAACAGGTGCAGATGCCCCGCATCGCGCCAGTCGTCGCGGCCGAAATGGATCGCGGCATCGAACCCCTCGGCGGCGAAACTGAACCGTTTCAGCCGCGTCGCCAGATTCACCGTGATCCCCGGATGCGCCGACAGGAACCCCGCCAGCCGCGGCGCGAGCCACCGGGTGCCGAAGGCGGGCAGGATCGCAAGGCTCAGCACCCCCCCGCCCGGGTTCGCCGCCACCTCCATCGAGGCCCGCGCGATCAGGTCGAGCGCCCGGGTCACGTCGCGGCCATAGGCGCGCGCGGCCTCGGTCGGGATCAGGCGGCGGCGGTCGCGCAGGAACAGCGGCCGGCCCAGTTGCGATTCCAGGTTCTGCACCAGCCGGCTGACCGCGCCCTGCGTCAGGTCCAGCTCGCGCGCCGCCGCCGCCGTCGATCCGGTGCGCAACACCGCCTCGAAGGCCGTCAGCAGGCTGACCGAGGGCAGAAAACGCCGCGGGCGCGTCATTGGATATGCCTTCCATGCATATACTGCGGTACAAATAGCGTTATCGCCGCCACGCCCACAAGCCTATAACGCCCGCAAACGCCCCCAAGGAGAGACCCGATGACCGACCGGCCCAAACTCAAGCCCAAGGACGCCCCCGACCTGACCCGCTTCGACTGGGAAGACCCGTTCCGGCTGGAAGATCAGCTGACCGAGGACGAACGCATGATGCGCGACAGCGCCCGCGCCTATGCGCAGGAAAAGCTGATGCCCCGCGTGCTGACGGCCTTCCGCGAGGAACAGACCGACCCGGCGATCTTCCGCGAAATGGGCGAGATGGGCCTTCTGGGCGTGACCGTGCCCGAGGAATACGGCGGGCTCGGCGCCAGCTACGTCGCCTACGGCCTGATCGCGCGCGAGGTGGAACGGGTGGATTCCGGCTATCGCAGCATGATGTCGGTGCAGTCCAGCCTCGTCATGTACCCGATCTACGCCTACGGGTCCGAGGACCAGCGCAAGAAATACCTGCCGAAACTGGCCTCGGGCGAATGGATCGGCTGTTTCGGCCTGACCGAACCCGACGCCGGGTCCGACCCCGCGGGAATGAAGACGGTGGCGAAAAAGACCGCGGACGGCTATGTGCTGAACGGATCCAAGATGTGGATCTCGAACGCGCCGATCGCGGATGTGTTCGTGGTCTGGGCGAAATCCGAGGCGCATGGCGGCAAGATCCGCGGCTTCGTGCTGGACAAGGGGACGAAGGGCCTGTCGGCGCCCAAGATCGGGGGCAAGCTGTCCTTGCGCGCCTCGATCACCGGCGAGATCGTGATGCAGGATGTCGCGGTCGGCGAAGACGCGCTGCTGCCGCATGTCGAAGGGCTCAAGGGCCCCTTCGGCTGCCTCAACCGCGCGCGCTACGGCATTTCCTGGGGCGCGCTCGGCGCGGCGGAATTCTGCTTCCACGCGGCGCGGCAGTATGGCCTCGACCGCAGGCAGTTCAACAAGCCGCTGGCGCAGACGCAGCTTTACCAGCTCAAGCTCGCCAACATGATGACGGAAATCACCCTCGGCCTGCAGGCGTCGCTGCGCGTCGGCCGGCTGATGGACGAGGCGCAGGCCGCGCCCGAGATGATTTCGATCATCAAGCGCAACAACTGCGGCAAGGCGCTGGAGATCGCGCGGTGGGCGCGCGACATGCATGGCGGCAACGGCATCCAGGAGGAATTCCACGTCATCCGCCACATGGTGAACCTGGAAACGGTGAACACCTACGAGGGCACCCATGACGTGCACGCCCTGATCCTGGGCCGCGCGGCGACGGGGTTGCAGGCGTTCTTCTGAGCGCGAAGCGAACGGTGAGGGCGGCGCCGGGGCGCTGCCCCGGACCCCGGGATATTTGGGGACAGAAAATGAAAATGACCGTTTCCTGTCTTTCACCGTGATCCAAATATCCCGGGGGTCCGGGGGCTGGCCCCCGGCGCCGCCCTCTTCCCCCGCGCCACCGCCGGGCGATGGCCCTCAGGGCGCCAGCAGCGCGCGCATCCAGGGCACGGGCGAGGGCGACATCAGCGTCACCCGGTTGGCGCGGATCAGGGGTGCGGTCGCCGCGCGGGCGGCAACCCAGGCGGGATGGCCGGCGCGGGCCGCCTGATGGGCGCGGAAGGCCGCCATGTCGGGGAAAAGCCGCAGTTCCAGCACCCGGTGCAGCTCTCCGGTCAGCGACTGGAACATGCCCACCAGCCCTTCGGCCTCCACCCCGCCCGCCGCGGCGCAATCGCGCAGCGCCGCCCACCAGGCGGGGCCGGTGCCGGGCATCAGGTCCACCGTTTCCTCGGCCAGCACCGCCGTTTGCGCATCGAACGGCCCGAGACCCGGTTGCCCCGGCCGCCAGTCGCGCCCGGCGTGCCACAGGGGGCTCAGCGCCGCATCGGGCGCCGGGGTGAAGAAGGCGTTTTCCTGTGCGCGCAGCAGGGCCCGCGCCTTGCCGTAATATTCCCCCCGCCCCGGCACCGCCTGGTTCGCCGCCACCCGCGCCCGCCAGTCGGCGAAATCGTCATAGCGTTGCAGGTGCACGACCTGTTCCGCGGGGCCGGCCTGCACCTCGAAATAGCCCAGGTTGCATTCCAGATAGCCCTGGATCTGGTCCGGCCGGTTCCAGTCGTGCTGGAGCGCCCAGAACTCGGCCCCGCAGCCCCGGCGCAAGGTATAGGCCCGGCGTTCGATCAGCATCGCATCCTCCCCGTTCTTTTGCCGCCGATGCTAGGCCCCGCCCGCCGCCCGCGCTTCCCCGCCCGGGGGGACGCCGGGCCATGCGCTTTTGCCGCAGGATGGGGAAAACGGAAGAGGGATGGCATGCGACCCCTGTGCATCGACTGGCTGACCGCGCCCGAACTCGACGCCCCCGGCCTTGTGCGCGCCGCCGCCGCCAACGGGGTGGAACGCGTCAGCCTGATGGTGCAGACGATGTATCCCTTCGCCGACCGGACCCTGTTGGGCGACACCGCCGCGCGGCGCGAAACCCGGCGGCTCTGCCGCGATCTCGGCGTCAGGGTCGACTGCATGGAGGTGCTGCGCCTGCATGGCGACACCGACCCGCAGAGCCTGCGCCCGGCCTTCGACAGCGGCGCCTATCTGGATGCGCGCACCGCGGTGGTGCTGGCCTTCGACCCCGATGAATCGCGGCTGGCCGATCTGATGGCGCTGACCTGCGAGGTGGCGGCGGACTACGGCATCGCCGTGGTCACGGAACTCAACCGCCGCTTCACGCTGAAATCGCTGGAGGATGCGGCGCGGCTGATCGGCCGGATGGGGCGGGACGACCTCGGCGTGCAGATCGATTCGATGCATTTCTACCGCTATGGCAGCAAGACCGGTGACATCGCCCCCCATGCCCATCTGATCGCCCGCGCGCAGATCTGCGACGGGCCGCTGGCCGGGCCCGAATCCGCGCATGACCAGATGATCGAGGGGCGCACCAACCGCCTGCTGCCCGGCGAGGGCGAACTGCCGCTGGCCGGCTGGCTGGCGGAAATCCCGCGCGATGTGGTGGTGGCGCTGGAAAGCCCCTTCCTGCGGCTGGAGGTGCACGAACGCCTGCGCCGCGGCGTCGCGCGGCTGCGCGCGCTGGTGGCGCAGGTGGACGGCCAGCCGTGACGTCACGTCATGTCCCCTTGGCGGGGGAAGGGCCCGGGTGGGGGGGCTGGCCATATGGCGCTTGAAGCGGCCCCGCCGCACCCGGATCCGGCCCGGACCGGACCGGAAACAGACAGGAGGAGGTACCCATGACCAGCCCGACCGCCACCGGCACCTGCCCGTTCCACACCGCAGGCGGGGAAAAACCCGTCGGCCCCCTGCCCTATTACCGCGACACGCTCTATGCCGAACAGGCGGCGGCGCGGGCGGAAATGCCGGTCTATTACGTCCCCGACCTCGACTACTGGGTGGTGACGAAATACGAGGATTGTTTCCGCATCCTCAACGATCACGAGCATTTCAATTCCGTCAACGTCGCCGAACGCCCTGTGCCGCTGCATCCCGATGCGATCAAGATCCTGCAAGAGGGCGGCTTCGCGCCGGAACCGAGCCAGGCGAGCCTGTCGGCCCCGCGCCATACCCGCATCCGCAACGCGATGAACTCCATCCTCAACGTCAAGACCTTCCTGCCGCTGGAACCGCAGATCCGCGCGCTGACGGTCGAGATGCTTGACAGGTTCGAGGGCCGCAACCGCGTGGACCTGCTGGAGGAACTGACCTACGAGCTGCCCGCGCATGTGATCTTCCTCATCCTCGGCATCCCGTCCAAGGACGTGCAGGCGGTCAAGACCTGGGCCGGCAACCGCACGGTGATCGACTTCAGCCCGTCCACGACCGAACAGCAGATCGACGGGGCGAAGAACCTCGTCGCCTACTGGAAATACATCAAGGCGCTGGTGCAGGACCGGCTGGAAAACCCGCGCGACGATTTCACCAGCCGCCTGCTGGAATGGCGCAATGGCGATGACGGGATCCTGACGCTGAACGAGATCGCGACGCTGACCTATTCGCTGTCCTTCGCGGGGCACGAGACGACGACGAACCAGCTGACCAACCTGATCCGCGAACTGATGCACCAGCGCGCGGCCTGGGATGCGATCTGCGCCGATCCCAAGCAGATCCCGAACGTGATCGAGGAGGGGCTGCGGCTGGACGGGTCGGTCATCCACTGGCGGCGCACGGTGATCAAGGATACCGAACTGTCGGGCGTCGCGCTGCCCGCGGGGGCGCGGCTGATGATGTCCTTCGCCGCCGCCAACCGCGACCCCGACCAGTTCCCCGAACCCGACCTGCTGGACCCCGCGCGCAAGAACGCGCGCAAGCAACTGACCTTCGGCCACGGGATGCATGTCTGCCATGGCGCGGCGCTGGCGCGGCTGGAAATGAAGGTGGTGCTGGAGGAACTGACCAAGCGGTACCCGGACATGCATCTGGCCGCCGACAAGCCGGTGGATCACCTGCTGTCCTACGTGTTCCGCGCCGCGACCGCGCTCTGGGTCGATCTGGGGCCGAAGGCGGGGTGATCCCGCCCCCCGGGCCGGGCGCCATGGGCCGGAGGTGACGGGCCGAAGGAGGGGGGGCCGAAGGACGGGGGGCGGGCCGCACCGCCCGCTTCTCGCATCGACCAACGGAGGCGATCCATGCAGACCGGCGATTACACCACCCCGGCGCGGCAGCGCGTGATCTATGGCCAGCCGGTGGCGGCGGCACTGCCCGCGGCGCTCGCGGGCCTTTCGCGCGTGGCGCTGGTGACGACGGCCAGCCTGAACCGCCCCGGCGGGCTGGCCGACCGGGTGGAGGCCGCGCTCGGCCCCGCCTGCGCGGGCCGCTTCGCCGCGATCCGCGCCCATACCCCGCGCGGCGATGTGGTGGCGCTGGCGCGGTTCCTGCGCGAAACCGGGGCGGAGGGCGTCGTCTCGGTCGGCGGCGGGTCGGTCTGCGATGCGGTCAAGATCGCGCGGCTGCTGCTGGCCAACGATGTCCATGAGGCGGCGGGCATGGACCGCCTGCGCGCGCCCGCAGCCATCGAAGGGCCGCGGATCCCCTATGCCTGCATCCCCACCACGCTGTCGGCCGGCGAATACACCGCCTATGCGGGATCCACCGACGAACGCGGGCCGCTGAAAGAGGCCTATCACCACCCGATGCTTGCCGCGGAAACGGTGATCCTCGACCCCGCGATGACGCTGGCCACACCGCGCGATCTGTGGTTCAGCACCGCCATCCGCGCCGTCGACCACGCCGCCGAGGCCTTCTGCGCCGCCAACACCACGCCCATGGCCGAGGCGACGAGCCTGCATGCCCTGCGCCTGCTGTTCCGCGCCCTGCCCCGGCTGGCCGAGGCGCCCGGGGACATCGGGGCCCGGCTCGATGCGCAACTGGGCGCCTGGCTGTCGATCCAGGGCTTCTGCGCCGGGGTGGATCTGGGCGGCAGCCATGCCATCGGCCATGCGCTCGGCGGTACCGCGGGGATGAGCCACGGCCATACCTCCTGCGTGATGCTGCCGCATGTGCTGCGCTGGAACGCCGCCGTGAACGCCGGCCGCCAGCAGGCCATCGCCGAGGCCGCGGGCGCCCCCGACCGCCCCGCCGCCGATCTGGTGGCGGAACTGGTGGCCCGCCTCGGCCAGCCCGGCCGGCTGCGCGACGCGGGCGTGGCGCGCGAGATCCTGCCCAAGGTCGCCGCCGCCGCCCTGCACGACCCCTGGATCGCCACCAACCCCCGCCCGCTCGGCGGCGAGCCCGGCATCCGCGCGATGCTCGAGGCCGCCTGGTAGCGCACCCGCCCTGCCGCCGGGTGGCGTCGAGGACGGCGCCGGGGGCCAGCCCCCGGACCCCCGGGATATTTATGGACAGAAAGTGAAAGGGGCAATTTTCTCTTCGGACAGAACCCTTTGCGGCTTCACCTTTTCAAAAATACTCCGGGGATCCGGGGGCTGGCCCCCGGCGCTGCCCCCTCCATCACCCCGCCGCCGGGGGTAAAGCCCCGTATGGCTCAGCCGTTCGCCGGATGGACCTCGGGCGGGAACCAGCCCGAGGACAGCGCCATGTTGCCGCCGTCGACCGGCATGATCACCCCGGTGACATAGGATGCCTCGTCCGAGGCGAGGAAGGCCATCACGGTGGCCTGTTCGCGCGGATCCGCGCCGCGGCCCAGGGGCGTCTTGCGGGCGCGGAGCGCGAAACGGTCGGGTTCCTCCTTCGTCACCGCCTCGAAGATGCCGGTCATGGTGAAGCCGGGGCAGATGCAGTTCACGCGGATGTTGTGGCGCGCCCATTCCACCGCCAGCGACTTGGTGATGCCCACCACGCCGTGCTTGGCGGCGATATAGCCGATGTCGTTGGGATGCGCGACCAGCCCGCTGAGCGACGAGACGTTCACGATCGCGCCCTTGCGGTTGGGGATCATGCTCTGCCTGGCCACCTCGCGGCAGAAATAATAGGTGCCGCTCATGTTGACGCCGACCATCTCGTCCCAGACGTCATAGGATTCTGCCGGGCCATAGGCGGCATAGCCCGCGACGTTGAACAGCATGTCGACGCGGCCGAAGTCGTGCACCGCCTGCGCGGTGGCCTCGGCCACGAAGGCGCGGTCGCCGATGCTGCCGGGAATCGCCAGCACCTGCCCGCCAGCATCGCGGATCTCGTCGGCCACCGTAGCGAGGCCCTTTTCGTTCACATCGTTGATGACCACGGCGGCGCCGCGTTCGGCCATCAGCCGGGCGGTCGCCCGCCCCATGCCGGATGCCGCGCCGGTGACGATGGCGGTCTGGTTGTCGAAACGCATCGGGGTTCCTCAGGGTTGGGGATGGGGGGCGAAATCGGCGCGCGCCCGGCCATAGGGCGCGGGGCGCAACAGGAAGGCGTCGTGCGGGGGGCCGGCGGGTTCATCCGCCGCGCCATGGGCGGCAAGCGCGGTCACATCGCGCCACGCGGTGACGCTGACCAGCCGCTGCACCGGCGCGCCGATGATGGTTTCGAACACGCCCAGAATCTGCCCGCCCGCGGCCTGCATGGCGTCGAGCTGCCCGGCCACCTGTGCCTGCGCCGTCGCGCGGTCCTGCCCGGACAGATCGTGGCGGCGCAGTTCGTAGATGCCGTCCACCAGCCCGCCACCATCCGCCGATCCGGCCCCGCGATAGCGCGCCCACAGGGCCGCGGCGCGCATGAAGGCGATATGCGCGCGTTCCACACGCTGTTCGCCCTGATAGTTCGCCGTCATCTTCGCGATCCATTCCGGGTCGGAATAGAACGCGCCCCAGGCCCGCATGCGGTCGTCGAGGTTCCGCCAGCGCAGAAGATAGCCGTAGATCGGCCCGAACGGCCCGCCCACGCCCTCGTAATGCATCAGCGGCACGTCGAACCCGTGGCGGCGGAACAGCGGCGGCACATCCTCGCCCATCTGCTGCGACAGGCCCTGCCAGCGCGCCTGCGCGGTTTCGTAGATGCGCAGTTCGTAGAAATCGTCGTCCTGCATTACGGGGCCTCCACGGGTTGCAGCAGGATCGGTTCCACCAGCCCGATCAGGCGGCGGCGGTGGCGGGCGCGTTCGGCCAGCCGCCGGGCGCCGGTATCGGCGCGGGCGTCGAGTGCCAGCCAGACATCCGCCGGCAGCACGCCCGGGGGCCAGGCGAAGGTGGCCGCGATCAGCGGGCGTTCGGGGCCGATGGCGATCTCGTAAAGCCCGGTCGGCTGTGCCCCGGCCTCTTGCGCCGCCGCAAGGTCGTGGTCGGCAAGCGCCTGCGCCGCCTCTGCCACCGAACCGTTCAGGGCACGGTAAAGGCGCATCTCGTGCAGGCCCCCCGCGACCGTCGCGGGGCCGACCCGCCCGGCGCCTGCGGGGGAATCGATCAGGATCCAGCTTTCGGCATCGCGGATCAGGCCGCGCGCGCCATCCCACAACTGCCCCCGCGCCGCCGGCGTATCCAGCCATGCGCCGAGCGCCGCCTGCCGGTCGGTCAGCGAGGGCCAGCGGGTCAGCGTCACCAGCCCCGGGCCCCGGCTGCCGAGGCGCACCGTCCAGACGCCTTCGGGCGCGGGCACGCCTGCCGCCGCACGCCCCGGCGCGCTGTCCAGATGCCAGGCGCGCAGGTCCGCGATGGCGCGGCCCGGGGCCAGCATGTCGAACCGCAGTTCGAACAACTGCCGCTTCGTCGTATCAAGCCATGTCGTCATCGCCCGCCCCTACCGCAGCCGCAGCGGCAGCGCCGCCAGTTGCCGCATCTGGTTCACCGGCTGGTAGACTGGCGGCCCGGCCAGCGTCATCGTCTCGAACGCCCGCGACAGCGCGGTCAGGATCACATCGGCCTCGTGCCGCGCCAGCATCTGGCCCAGGCACATATGCGTGCCATGCCCGAACGACACATGGATGCCCGCCGTATCGCGCGAAAGGTCATAGCGGTCGGGCGCGTCGAACTTGCGCGGGTCGCGGTTGGCGGCGCCCAGAAAGACGCCGATCTTGGCATCCTTCGGCAGGCGGATGCCCGAGACATGGGTTTCCCGCGTCGTGGTGCGGTAGATCATCTGGAACGGCGCCTCCAGCCGGATCGCCTCTTCCACCGCCACACGGGCCAAGCCGCTGTCGGCGCGCAGCCGCGCCCATTGGTCGGGGTTGCGCGCCAGCAGGTGGAGCGTGTGCGACAGCGAGGTGATGGTGCTGTCCGTCCCGCCCCCGACGAAGGTCAGCAGCATGTTGGCGGCCACGCCGGGCTCGATCTCGCCCCGGTCCTCGCATGCGTAGAGCAGTTCGCCGATGGAACCGGGCGCGACCGATTCCCGCCGCGTCAGGCCCTGGAACCAGTCCAGATAGGGTTCGGCGCGTTTCATCGATTCGCGCAGGGTCTCGTTGTCGGGGCCGACCTGGTTGAAGCGCATGTTGGAAATCGCCATCGTGTTGTCGCGCGGCAGCGCGATCCCCACGGCGCCGGAAAAGGCGCGCAAGACGAAGGCTTCGGCGATGTCGCGCACGCCGTCGATGGTATCGGCCTGCCGCAATTCCTCGATCAGGTCTTCGGCCACGGTCTCGAACCCCTGCCGCCAGCCGCGGATCTTGATGGGCGACAAGAGCCGCGACAGCACCCCGCGCAGGGCGGTGTGCTGCGGCGGGTCGACCTCGTTCAGGCGGTTCGGGATGCGGAAGTTGCCGGGCTTGCGGATATCCTGGATCCCCACCCCGCCGGTCGAGGTGAAGCGGCCGGGATCGGACAGGATTTCCAGCCCCTCGGCATGCCGGCCGGTGGCATAGACGCCATGCGCGGTCAGGCGGACGACGGGGGCCAGTTCCCGCAGGGTGTGCTGGAACGGATAGGGGTTCATCAGGACGGGGACCGAATAGGGGTCGATGTCCAGATCGGGGGCCTCTGTCAGGGGGTGGTCAAGCTGGGTCATGGGTCCTCGCGGGGGTCAGAAGCCCCAGAAACGCATCATCTCGCCGCGCTGGCCGTCGGCCATGGCGCGGAAATCGAAGGTGCGGCAGCCGAAGGACTGGGCCTGCCGCACGAAGGGGGTCGGGGGCTTCGGCACGATGTCCACGACCACCGTGGCGGGGTCGAGCCGGGCAAAGGCCGCGGGCAGCGGGTCGGCCGGGTCCATGCCCATGGGCGTGGCGTTGACGATCAGGTCATGGCCCGCGGGGTGGGGCGCGCCGCGCGCGGCCCGGCAGGCGGGATAGGCCGCAGCCACGCCCGCCGCCACGCGGTCGGCCCGCGCGGTATCGAGGTCCACCAGCGTCAGCGCGGCGGCGCCCGCCTCGGCAAAGGCGAAGGCGACGGCGGTGCCCGCGCCGCCGGTGCCGATCAGCAGCACCCGGCGGCCCTTCAGGTCCACGCCCCCCTCGGCCAGCCCCGCGACAAGGCCCCGCCCGTCGAGGATATCGCCCGACCAGCCGCCATCGCCGTCGCGCCGCATGATGTTGATCGCGCCGACATGGGCGGCGGCGGGCAGAACGCGGTCCACCACCGCCAGCGCCTCTGCCTTGAAGGGATAGGTCACGATCAGCCCGTGGAAATTCGGCATCGCCATCAGCGCGCGGGCGGTGTCGGCGAACCGGCCCGCGGGCACGTGCAGCGGCACCACCACCGCATTCGCGCCCCCCGCCGCCAGCCGGGGGTTGAGCGCCTGCGGCGTCTGCGTCTGGCGGATCGGATCGCCCGCGATGGCGTAAAGACGGGTGTCACCGTCGATGAAGGGCATGTCGGGCATGATCGTCCTGCGGTCTGGAATACGGATGGCGCGCGGGACCGGGGCCCCGCGCGCCGGTGCCGGCATCAGTTGGTCGCGGCCTCTGCCGCCGCGATCTCGGCGCGCAGCTGTTCCAGCACGCCGGCCGGATCGGCCAGCCCCGCGGCCTTGGCGCGTTCCACCCAGGCGGCTTCCAGCGGTGCGGTGCGCTCCTTCATCGCCGCCACGAACTCGGGGCTCGCATCGACGATCTGGATGGTGCCGCGGGCCTTGGCCTCTTCCATCGCGGCGTTGTCGGCGCGGTCATAGCCCTGTCCCACGACCTTCGCCAGAACCTCGCCCGAAATCGCCTCGATCGCGGCCTGATCCTCGGCCGAGATCTTTTCCCAGGCGCCCTTGTTCATGATCACCGACACCGGCGAGTGATAGAGCCCGCCGGGGATGATCGTGCCGTATTTCATCACATCGACCAGTTTCGACACGACAAGGTTTTCCGGGCCCGACAGGCTGCCGTCCAGCGCGCCGGTGTTGATCATCTCGAACACCTCGCTCGACGGCTTGATGACCGGCACGGCGCCGAAGGCTTCCAGCGTCGCCGTCGTCCCCGCGCCGACCGAGCGCAGCTTGAGCCCCGCCCAGTCCTCCATCTTCTCGATCGGGCGCTGGCGGTTGAACGCATGGCCCGAAGAGGTCAGGAACATCGACAGCACCTTGATCTCGTCATATTCGCCGACGGGCTGAAGATGTTCCGTGAACAGCCGGTGGAAGATCGGCGCGATGATCTCGACGCTGTTGGTTTCCAGGAACGGCAGTTCGCCCAGTTCGGTCGTCACGAACCGGCCCGGCGTATAGCCCG
Organism: Ruixingdingia sedimenti; assembly: GCF_031432425.1. Classification (NCBI taxonomy): domain Bacteria; kingdom Pseudomonadati; phylum Pseudomonadota; class Alphaproteobacteria; order Rhodobacterales; family Paracoccaceae; genus Ruixingdingia; species Ruixingdingia sedimenti. The sequence goes on from NZ_JAVKPH010000017.1 coordinate 51,639, forward strand.
GGATCTGCAGGGTCACATCCGCCAGCCCGTCGCGCACCACGTCGAACTGCGCGGCGGCGGCGCCCACGGTCTTGGGCAGCATCTCGATCACCACGCGGCCATCGGTGACGCGCTTCACGTCCTCGAAATAGGGCAGCAGCAGATCAGTGTTCACCCAGCTGGTCGGCGGCAGCCAGGACGAGTATTTGAGGTTCAGCGTCTCGGCCCCCGCGACACCGCCGCCAAGACAGACGCCCGCCGCCAGAACGGCGGCACAGATCCGGTTCAGTCCCATAGTCTCCTCCCGTTGGATGCAGGACGCATGTCGTTGGTCCGCCGCGGTCCGGCGGGTGCTGTCCATGGGTCCAGCGTTGTGGCGATATGACGCGGCGTCAGTCCCTGCGCAAAGGGACTGATCCCGGCGCCGGCAAAGGATGGTCTATGCGGCAGACATGGAGGAACCGGGATGATCGACCTGCACTATGCCGCGACGGGCAACAACCTCAAGGTCGTGATCATGCTGGAAGAGGTGGGCGTGCCCTACCGGCTGGTGAAATACGACATGTTCGCGGGCACCCATCTGACGCCCGAATTCCGCCGCATCAACCCCAACGCCAAGCTGCCCGCGATCGTGGACCATGCGCCCGCCGATGGCGGCGCGGCGCTGCCGGTGTTCGAAAGCGGGGCGATATTGATGTATCTGGCGGAAAAGACCGGGCGTTTCCTGCCCGCGGACCCGCGCGGACGGACCGTGGCGCAGCAATGGCTGATCTGGCAGATGGCGGGGCTCGGCCCCATGCACGGGCAGGCGCACCACTTCGTCCGCTATGCGCCCGAGGGGCAGGACTACGGCATCGAACGCTACACGCGCGAGGCGCGGCGGCAGTTGAACGTGCTGGAATACCGGCTGGAAGAGGCCGACTATCTGGCGGGCGACTATGGCATCGCCGACATGGCGGCGTATCCCTGGACCACCGGCACCCATCTGATCGGCATCGACCTGGCCGATTTTCCCCGCATCGGGGACTGGGGCGAACGGATCGCCGCCCGCCCCGCGGTGGCGCGGGCCAAGGCCGCGATCCTGGATGAAAACCGCGCGAGCTATACCCAGACCCGCGCGAAGCTGACGCCGGAACAGTGGTCGAACATGTTCGGCGACCGGATGCACGCCACCGCGACGACGCGGCCCGGGTCCTGAACCCGTCAGGCCAGCGAATAATCCACCGGGGTGGCGTGCCAGCCCTCTGCCCGCTTCTGCCAGAACCTGTCGCGCAGGCGGGTGGACACCGGGCCCGGGCGGTCGTTGCCCATGATCCGCCCGTCGATGCGGCTGACCGGCATGATGCCGCCGGCGGTGGAACAGACGAAGGCCTCGTCCGCCTGCCGGAATTCGGCCACCGGAATATCGCGCAGCTCCAGCGGCAGGCCCAGTTCGGCGCACAGATCCATCACCGACTGGCGGGTGATCCCTTCCAGCGCGCCGCACCGGGGGGTGGCGATGGTGCCGCCGGTGATCGAGAACACGTTGAACCCCGGGCCTTCGGTGATCATGCCCCGCGCATCGGCCAGCACGGCGGTATCGGCGCCTGCGTCATGGGCCTGGAACAGCCCCGCGGTCAGGTCGCCCCAGTGGAAGTTCTTCACCCGCGGGTCCACCGCCTCGGGCGCGATGCGCTGCACATCGGGGATGACGACATGCAGCCCGCGCGCCATCTGGCCGTCATCGGCCAGCGAGATCCACGGCACCGCGAAACACGACAGATAGCTGGGCGCGAAGGCGGCGGATCGCGGCGCGCCGGGGGGCGGGCTGGCGCGCAGGCAATCCATCGCCACATAGGCGCGCCGCAACCCCGACAGCGCGACGATGCGGTGCAGGATGCGGCGGATGTCGTCGTCGCTTTCGGGCGGGGTCATCCGCAGTTTCACCATCGAGGCGCGGAAGCGGCGGATATGGTCGTCGAGCCGGAAGAACGCGCCGTCCCAGACCCCCACGACGTCATAGCACACGTCGGACCGGCGAAAGGCGAAATGGGTCACGGGGATGCGGGCGCGGTCCAGCGGCATGTAGTCGCCGGACAGATAGGCCGCCCCTTTCGAATAATCGTCCATGCCGCCCTCCCCCGGTGCCGAGGCCCCCAGAATGCGCATCGGGGCGGGAAAGGCCAGAGGCTGCGGCGACGCAGCCCCATGTTCGGGCGGGGCGGGATCAGGAAACGCACCGCGTTTCCCCCGCCCGTTCGCGCGGCGGTGCCGTTAGGGACGGAGATGCCGGGAACACCGGGGAGGCCAGCGCCTGCCCCGGCGGGCGAGAAGCGCCCGCCATGGGCGGGGCGGGCGCTGGCCGGGGGCTTGGGGCCCCCGGCCGGGGCAGCGGAGTCCGCAGGATATGGCGAAGGCGCGCGCCTTCGCCAGCCAGAGCGGCGGTGCTGAACGCGGGCCCGCCGCGTCGGGCGTCAGTCGTTCTTCAGCGCATTGGCCGCATCCGCCACCGCGCCCAACTGCCCCTCTGCCGACGCATAGGAATTGCGGAAGAGCGACAGCCCCCCGTCCACCGGCAGCGCCACGCCCGTCACCCAGGCAGAAGCGTCGGAGCCCAGATAGACCGCGGCCTCGGCGATGTTCTTGGTATCGCCCGCCACCGGCAGCGCCTGCATGCGCGCGAAACGGCTCAGGTCCAGGTCCATCGCGTCGCCCATATTGGCGTCGCCCCCCACATGGCCCGACCAGATCGAGGTCGGATAGGCGCCCGGGATGATCACGTTGACGCGGATCAGGTCCTTGCCCAGTTGCAGCGCCGCATAGCGCCCCATGTGGATCACCGCGCCCTTGCCGATCGTATAGGCATAGGGGCCCGACCCGCCGAGCGCCATGCACGACGCCGAGGAGGTCAGGATGATCGACCCGCCGCCGCGCTTGCGCATCGGCGGGATGGCATGCTTGATCGCCAGCATCGAGGCGCGCACCAGCATCGCCTGCGTATCGTCCCAGCCGGTCACGCTGATCTCGTCCAGCGGCGTGTTGTCGCCCACGGCGGCGGCGTTGTGATACATGATGTCGAGACCGCCGAAGGCATCCACCGCCATCGCCACCGCGGCCTTCCAGTCCTCTTCCTCGCGGATGTCGCAGCGGGCAAAGCGCATCGCGCCGCCGAGGCGCTTTTCCATCGCCAGGCCCTTTTCGACCTGGATGTCGGCCACGACGACCTTCGCGCCTTCCTTGACGTAAAGCTCCGCCGCCGTCAGCCCCATGCCCGACACACCGCCGGTGATGATCGCAACCTTGCCTTCCAGACGTCCCGCCATGTTCCTCGCCTTTCGTTTGACCGCTGTCGTTGACCGGCGGCAGGCACCCGCCGGCCGCCCCGCGCCGCACCCTAACGCGGGGCGTGGGGCGGGCCTGTCCCTGTGGCGGGGGGCGGGCGCGACGCTTTGCCGCATATAGGCTGCCCCCACAAGATTCCGCGCGACAGGCGCAACCACCAGGGAGGAACCGCCATGAAAATGTTTCTGGGCATCGCCGCCGGCGCGGCCATGCTGCTGTCCACCGGCATCGCCGGGGCCGAAAGCGTCACGCTGCGCTATTCGTCCTGGCTGCCCCCGACGCATCACGTGAACCTCAACGTGATGAACCCCTGGTTCGAGGAAATCGAGAAGGTGACCGAAGGCCGGGTCAAGGTCGAAACCCTGCCCAAGATGGTCGGCACCCCGCAAAGCCAGTTCGACGTGGTGCGCGACGGGCTGGCCGACATTTCCTTCATCGTGCCCGGCTACAGCCCCGGCCGCTTCGTTCTGGCGGAAATGGCCGAACTGTCCTTCGTCGGCAACGACGCCCGCCTGTTCGCGCCGATCTTCAACAAGATCTACCGCGAGGATCTGGCCGGCGCGAACGAATTCGCCGAGGTGGAGCTGATGACGCTCGTCTCCAACTCTCCGGGCCAGATCGGCACCACGCAGAAGCCGGTGAACTCCATCGCCGACATGAAGGGGCTCAAGCTGCGCTCGACGGGCACCTACACGACCGAACTGCTGAACATCGTGGGCGCCACGCCGATCCTGAAATCCTCGGCCGAAGCCTATGAGATGCTGACCACCGGCACCATCGACGGCAGCATGGCGCAGCGGGAAACCGTCAAGAACTTCAACATGATGGACCTGCTGAAATACTACAACGTCATCCCCGGCGGGGTGTTCAGTTCGGCGCTGGCGATCATCGCGAACAAGGACGCCTGGGGCAGGATCTCCGAGGCCGACCGCGCGGCGATCGACGCGATCTCGCACGAAAAGCTCGCGCTGGCGCTCGGGACGACCTATTACAACGCCGATGCGGATGCCGAGGCGACGATGCGCGCGACGCCCACGATGACGATCAACGTGGTTCCCGACGCCTTCGTGGCCGAACTGCGCGAGGCGGTGAAACCGCTGGAGGCCGCCTGGGTCGAACGCGCCAAGGCCAAGGGCATCGCCGATCCGGCCGCGGTGCTGCAACGCTTCCGCGACGAGGTGGCGGCGGCAGAGGCGGCGGCGAAATAAGCAGGCAGGCAGGAAACCGGCGGGCGGCCCCTTGCCGGGGGCCGCCCGTTTCGTTTCAGTCGGGCAGCCATTCCTCCAGCGTGACCTCGAAGGTCATGCAGACCGGGTTCGCCCCGGCGACGAAGGGCCCGCCGTGCACGCGGCCTTCGGGGTCGGCCACCACGCCGGTCAGCCGTGCGGCGATGGCGCCGGTGGCATCGGTGCGCACCTCGCCGGCAAGGCTGACGATTTCCACCGCGGGGCCCGCGATCTGCTGGTGCCCGCCATCGGCCCGCGCCAGCACCGCATCCACCAGCGAACCGAGCGCGCCGCGCACGAAGGCATGGCGGAACCCGCGTTCGAGGCAGAGCTTTTCCACCCCCACCACCAGATCCTCGTTCGGCGCGATGCGGGCATAGGCCACGCGCCCCATGCGGCCGGTTTCCACGCCTTCAGTCATCGCCGCGCCTGCGGGGCTGGAACAGGGCGATGTTGGTTTCCGGGTCGTGGGTCTGGCGGATTTCGAAATCCTCGATCACCGTGACCAGCACCGGGATCGGCGCGGGGCCGACAATGCTGCGTTCGGGCAGGATATGGCCGCCCGCCATCGCCCCCGCGCCGGTGCGCAGGACGGCATGGCAATGGACCAGCACCGCCCCGGTCAGCCCGCGGCCGATGGTGGCATTGCCGAAGATCATCGTGGCGGCGCCCGCGTCGATCGGGTCGGAATAGGCGATCACCGCGCGGCCCTGCGGATCCGGCGGCGCGACGCAGTAGAAAAGCTGCGCGAAGCCGCCGCCGAGGATGGTGGTCGAGGCGGCGGCGATCCCACGCCGCGCCAAGGGCTCCACCAGCGCGGCATGCAGGCTGCGCCCCGGTTCCAGCATCAGCCGCAAGTGGCGGGCATGGGGCGATTCCATGCTGTGGATGCGCACCGGCGCCGCGCGGCCCGGATGGACCAGCGTGCGCGGGCGGGGATGCGCGGCGGGATGGATGGGCATGGTGATTCCCCCTGATGTTCCATAGGGTTGTACGGCGTCATACACATATCGCGCGAAGGGTGGCCTTGACCCCAGATTACGCCGCCCCGCGCCACAGGTGCTTTCGAACTTTGCCCGCGCAGGGGGACAGCGCAGCAGGCGGTTTTGCCCTAGCGTCAGCGGGCAGAAGATCGTTTCGCACCGCAGGGAGGCACCCGGGCATGAAGCCGCTCGACCGGATCGACCGCAAGATCCTGATGGCGCTGCTGGAGGATTCGCGGATTTCCAACAGCCAGCTGGCGGAACGGGTGGGCCTGTCGCCAAGCCCCTGCTGGCAGCGCGTGCGGCGGCTGGAATCCGAAGGATACATAACGGGTTACACGGCGATCCTCGATCAATCCCTGCTTGGCGCGGGGGAAACGGTGATCATCGAGGTGACGCTCGACCGCCATGACGACGAGACGCTGGAAAACTTCGGCCGCGTGCTCGCGGATCTGCCCGAGGTGCTGGAGGTCTATCTGACCACGGGGGCCTATGACTATCTGCTGAAGGTCGCGGTCAGCGGCACGGCGGGATACGAGGAATTCCTGCGTAAGAAGCTCTACAAGGTGCCGGGGATCCGGCAGTCGCGGTCGAGCTTCACGCTGAAATGCCTCAAGCGCGCGCATTCGGTGCCGCCGACCGCGCTCGGCTGAGCAGGCGCCGGGGCTTGTCCCGGCATCTGGCGGAACAGGTGTCAATACCGCCCCGCAACCGGCTGGACCACAAATAAAAACCCGACCGCGCGGCGGGCGCGGCCGGGTCTGTCGGGGCCATCAGAAGGGGGTCCGGCCCCGGCAGTTCCTTATTCGGCCGCAGCAACCGCGGCGCGGTATTCGTCCAGCACGGCGCGCGGATCTTCGGCGCCGGCCTTCCTGGCCTCTTCGATCCACAGATCCTCGATCGGGGCCAGCTTCTGTTGCAGTTCGGCGACGAAGGCGTCGGAGGCGGTCTGGATCTTGTAGCCCGCATCCTCCATCGCCTTGATGCCGGTGGCATCCTGATCGAGGTAGATCCCCGCCACCTTGGGCACCATCACCGAGCCGGAGATCGCCCGGATCGCCGCCTGATCCTGTTCCGAGATCTTGGCCCAGGTATCGGGGTTGATGATCATCGCGTGCAGCGCCGTGGCCAGGCCGCCGGGCACGATGGTGTAATGGTCCATCAGGTCGAGAGAATTGGTCGACTGCGGCGTCTCGCCCAGCATCAGGCTGCCGTCGATGGCGCCGGAGGCCAGCATCTCGAACGCCTCGGTCGAGGATTTCACGATCGGCACGCCGCCCAGAAGCTCCAGCGATTTCGCGGCGTAGTCCGACGCCACGCGCAGCTTGAGCCCCTTCATGTCGGCCAGCGAGGCGACTTCACGGGTCTTGGTGGCGATGTTGATCGCGGTGATGTTCCACAGGCCGAGCAGTTCGACGCCCTTGAACTCGTTCACGGCGCCGAAATGCTTCACATAGGTGTCGTAGTAGATGCGGGCGTGTTCGGGCTTGGTGATCGCGTTGAACGGCAGTTCGCCGAACTGCGCCAGCTTGAACCGGCCGGGGGTATAGCCGAGAACGATCCAGCTCATGTCCGCCAGCCCGTCGCGCACCACGTCGAACTGCGCCGCGGGGGTGCCGACGACCTTGGGCAGGATGTCGATCTTCACCCGGCCCTCGGTGACCTGCTCGATTTCCGCCAGATAGGGCTTGAGCGCATTTTCCAGATACCAATGCCCCGGCGGCACCCAGGAGGAATAGCGGATCGTGACATCGGCCGCGGTGGCGGCACCTGCGGCGAGCGCCAGCGCGGCGGCGGCCGTGGCGGCCTTGAGAAGGGTCTTGAGCATGGGATCTCCGTCTGACTGGGGCGCGGCGGCGGCGGGGCCGCCCGGCTGTGCCTTTCCTACGCCGCCGGGCGTGGGGCGGGCAGTCCCCCCTTCAGGTGACAGCGGTGAATTCCTGCGCCTGCCCGGTGTCCGAGGCGCGCTGGATCGCCGCCAGCATTTCCTGCCAGCGCAGGGCATGGGCGAAATCGGCGGTGACGGGCGGCCCGCCGCGCAGGGCACGGGCGAGTTCCACATAGTTGTGGCCCAGATAGCGTGCCGGGCCCTCGGGGATGCCGATGCCATAGCTGGCGGGCACCGGCAGCGGGCGCAGCACCGGCTCGCCCCGCCGCGCGCCGGATACCGACAGCGCCACGCGATGCAGGTTGGCCGCGCCCGGCGCGCTCAGCACCAGATCGCCCGCCGTGCCGTTGATTTCCAGCCGCGCATAAGAGGTCGCGGGCGCAGCACCCCCCCGGATATGGACCGAAACCACCGCGCCCCCGTCGAGCAGCCCCGCGATCAGCACCTGATCGGGCGCGGTCTTGGCGATTTCTTCCCCCGTCGGTGCGATCCGCGCCACCGGATGCTGGTTCGACACCACGGCCGAGAACCGGCGCAACCCGCCCACGGCGTGGCACATCGCCTCCAGCGCCTGCCCGGCGGCGATGGTCAGGATCGTGGCGCCATTGGCCGCATCGGCGGTATAGGCGTTGCCCGGGGTCTCGTCGGGGCCGAAATTCGCCTGCGTGACCTTCATCGTGACCGATACGATGCGGCCCACGTAGCCTTCGGCGATCAGGTCGCGGGCATAGCGGATGGCCTCGTTCTGGCGGCCCTGAAGGCCGATCATGTTGACGACGCCCGCCGCCTGCGTGTCGGCCAGCGTCCGGCGCGCCTCTTCGACCGTCGCGCCGAGCGGCCATTCGCAATAGACCGCCTTGCCCGCCGCCAGCGCCGCCTGCACCATCTCGCCATGCAGGGGCGTGCGCACGGCGATGGCGACCAGATCGACGGCCGTCGAGGCCGTCATCGCCCGCGCATCCCAGAAGGCATGGGGCACGCCGAAGGCCGCCGCCGCGGCGCGCGCGGTTTCCTCCCGCGTGGTGCAGAGCGCGGCGAGTTCGTATTCCGGCAGATGCTGCAACGCGGGCACATGCGCGCGCGTTCCCCAACTGCGCGCGGGATCCACGCTCGCCCCGATCAGCCCGACACGGATGGGTTCCATCGCCCCCGCCCTCCCTGCTTCAGTCCTGTTTGCTCAGCCCCGGCCCGATCAGCACGCCCTTGAACGTGTCCAGCGTGACCAGCGGGTTGAAGTAGAAACGGTTGAGCGCGATCCGCCCGTCGCGCAGGCGGAACAGCGCGACATAGCGGTTGTCGTAGATCTTGCCGGTCTCGTTCACCCGGCTGACGCCGCGCGCCTCGATGATCACGCAATCGGGGTCGGTGGTCTGGTGGGCGTCATAGATGGTGAACACCATGTCCGAGCGGTTGGCGAACATGCGGCGGTAATCCGCGACCACCTCGTCGCGCCCGGTCAGCGCCGCGGTCAGACCGTCGAAGCCGAAGGGATGTTCCTGCACCGCATCCTCGGTCCAGATCTGCGCGAAGGCGTCGAGGTCGCCCTTCATCAGCAGGGTGAAGAACTGGAGCGCGGTGGCGATGCCGGGCGTGGCGGGGGTGAAGGCGTCGGCGCGGGTGGGCATGTCGGTTCTTTCCGGTCAGAGGATTTCGAAGATTTCGTAGATGACCATCATCCCCTCGCGCCGGCCCACGCCCACGGTCATGATGCCGTTGAGCCAGGCATAGCGGGGATCGCCGGTTTCGAACCAGGGGGCGTTGCGCAGGTAATAGTCGGTCCACGGCACCTGTTCGCCCGCCAGCAGGCGGTCCGACACCTCCTGGCTCGCGGTACGGATGCCGCGGTAATAGATCAGCACCCGCGCGCCATCGTGGGTTTCCAGCAGCACCCGCACATCGGGATGCCATGCGCCATCGGCGCGCTGCGTCAGGCTGTCGTTGCCGCCGGGCAGGATGATGCCCGACAGGCGCGGGCCGGTGAAGGTGCCGCCCCTGAGCATGTCGAAACGGCGGTTGCCCACGGGCGTGACGCCCGCCGGCATCGGGCGTTCGACCTCGATCGCCAGCGTGCCGAGGAAACGGTGGTCGAGGCGGGCGGGGGGCGGAACGGCGGTCATGGGCCCCTCAGCGATGCGCGTCGAAACCGCCCGCGAAGGCCTTCATGAAGGCCAGCGGGTTGACGTATTCCTTGAGCGAGACGAGATGCCCGTCCTGCGCGCGGAAGATGCAGACATAGCTGTTTTCATAGACCTTGCCGGTTTCCCCCACCAGCGAGCGCGCATGCGCCTCGACGATCACGGTGCCGGGGTCGGTGGTGCGGTGCAGCGCATCGACCCAGAACACATGGTCGCGCCGGTTGGCAAAGGCAGCGCGGTAATGTGCCATGATCTCTTCCCGGCCGCGGAAGGCGTCGGTGACGAAATTGCCGAAACCCTCGGGCTTGAAGGGGATTTCCTGCACCGCCTCGGGGTGCCAGAGCTGCTCGAACGCATCCAGTTCGCGCCGCATCAGCAGGGTGAAATACGACAGCGCAAGGCGTTCGGCCTCGTCCTTCGGGGTGATCTCGTCGGCGCGGCGGGTGGGGACGGTGGCGGTCATGGGGGCTCCTCAGGCGAAACGGGCGGTGACGCGGCCCAACACGCCGAAATCGGCGGTGGCGGTGGCGCCGGGGTGGATGGGCAGGGGGGCCGCGCAGGTGCCGGTCGTCACCACCTGCCCCGCGCGCAGGCCGGGGCCGAACTGCGACAATTCGTTGGCGAGCCAGGTCAGCGCGAGCCGCGGGTCGCCCAGGACATTGGCGCCCGAGCCTTCGGCGACCTCGCCGCCCTCGACCCAGGCGGTGACGCGGTGGGTGGACAGGTCCAGCGCGCGCCAGTCGGCGGCGGTGGCGCCCGCCAGCACGAACCAATGCGCGCAGGCGTTGTCGGCGATCAGCTGCGCCGCGCCGACACGGGCGAAATCGGCATAGCGGGAATCGGGGATTTCCAGCGCCGCATGGACACTGGCGACCGCCGCCATCACCTCGGGCGGTTCATAGGGCGCGGCGCGGGGCGGCAGGTCGGCGCGCAGGCGAAAGGCGAATTCGGGTTCGGCCACCGCCATGTGGTTCACGCCCGCGGGCACCGTGCCGCCCGAGGCGATCACCCGATGCGCCAGCAGCCGGCCCGCCAGCGGCCCGTCCACCCCAATATGCGCCTGCCCCGCGGCCGAGGTCGCGGCCAGCTTCCAGCCGTAAAGCGGCCCCGGCGCCGCACGTTCGGCCAGCGCCTGGATGGCATAGCCCCCGGCCCGCGAGGCGGGGCGCAGGTCGTCGGGCAGCGCCGCGATCACCTGCCCCCGCGCCCAGAGGCCGAGCAGCAGGTCGGATGCCGCCTGCGCCCCGCCCCCGGTCACGAGGTCAGCCCGCCCCGGGCGCGTTCGGCATAGACGAAATCCTGCCGGTCGCGCCGGCCCACCGTCCAGTCGGCGCCGAATTTCGGCCCGTTCTCGGGCACTTCGGACATCATCGTGTTGTCGAACACCACCGTGCGCTCGGCGATCTTCCAGCGGCCGCCGCGGCGCTCGAACCGGTCGACATAGCGGGCGAAGGCCAGAAGGTCCGTCGCCGTCCCCGCCTTGCCGCTGGCGCCGCCCGCCAGCGCCGCAAGCCCCGCCGTGCCCTCTGCCGGATAGCGCTGGCAGGTGAGGTTGTAGGTTTCCACCACCGCGCTGTCGGGGCCGGTGAACTCGATCAGCATGTTGGCGACGATATGCATCGACATGGCGACCGACCTGTGCCGCCCGCGGATCCATTCGATCAGCCCGTCGACGCCGCCGGTGTAGAGGCCGTGGTTGTCGATGGCATCGGTATGGAACACCTCGCGGATCGCGTCGTAGTCCAGCCGGTCGATGGCGCGGGTCCAGCGGTACATGACATCCTGGATCTCGGCGCGGTCGGCCAGACGGGCGGGGGAATAGGCGTCGCTCATGGGGGCCTCCTGAAGTTGGATGGCCCATCATTGCGCCCTGCCCGCCTTCCCGCCTGCCCCCGCGCCGGGTGACAGGATTAACCACGCCTGTGGGTGGCGGCGACGCGGGCGATCTCCTCATAGATCCCCGACAAAAGGTTGAGCGCCTGCGTCGCCTCGGTCAGCCGTTCGGCGAAACCGGGCACATTTGCGATGGCGGCGATCAGCAGGCGGCGGCGCAGGGCGCCGTAATCCTCGGTCACGCGGCGGCCTTCCGCTGTCACCTGATAGGTCACGCCCGACCGCCCGGCCCCGCGCCGTTCCACCAGCCCCGCCGCGATCAGCTTGCGCAGCGAATACTGGATGTTCGGCACATCGTCGCGGTTCGTCAGCCGCGCGAGGTCCTTCATCGTCTTGGGCCGCTCGTTCATGCGGATGATGTGCAGCATCGCGTTTTCCGGCCCCGTCGCCGCCAGATCGCAGACCGAGGCAAGGCATTCCGACTGCCAGCGCGCGAATCCCTCGGCCGTGCGCATCAGCGCGAATTCAAGCTCCGTCGTCGCCACCTCGTCGGGGCTCTGCGCCAGATGCCAGCGGTAGTCGAGCCCCGGCGCGCCGGAATCGTTTTGAATTTCAAGCGTTTTCCGCGCCATGCCCGGCCCCCTTCCGCAGCCCCCAGACTGGCCCGCCAAACCCGTTGACGCAATGCGATTTTACGATAGACTTTCAAACATAAAATAACACCAAAACCCCAACCAACAGGATGACCCCGATGTCCGACGCCCCGATGCTGACCGGCGATCACTTTCGCCTGGGCACCTTTTCGACCAACTGTTCCTCCGGCATGACGGTGACGAAGGTCCCCGAACGCTGGCAGAACAGCTGGGACAACAACCTGCGGCTGGCGAAGATGCTGGACGCCGCGGGGATCGACTTCATGCTGCCGATCGCGCGCTGGATCGGCTATGGCGGGGAAACCGATTTCCACGGCGGCGTGCTGGAAACGATGACCTGGGCGGCGGGGCTCTTGGCCTCGACGCGGAACCTGACCGTCTTCGCCACCATCCACACCAGCGCCAACCACCCGGTGGTGGTGGCCAAGCAGATCGCCACCCTCGACCAGATCGGCAAGGGCCGGGCGGGGCTGAACATCGTCGCGGGCTGGAACAAGCCGGAATACGAGGCATTGGGCCTGACCCTGCCCGACGACCACGAAACCCGCTACGGCTATGCGCAGGAATGGTTCGACGTGATCCGCAGGCTCTGGACCTCCACGGAACGGTTCGACTGGGAAGGCACGCATTTCCGGCTGAAGAATGTCAAGGGCGATCCCCGGCCGATGCGCGGCACGGTGCCGATCCTGAATGCGGCCGGATCGCCGCAGGGGCGCGAATTCGCCACCGACAACGCGAACTTCCTCTTCACCCCCGCGATCGACCTCGCCCGGTCGGAAACCGAAATCGCCGCGCTGAAGGCGCAGGCGGCGGCCAAGGGGCGCAAGGTGGGGGTGCTGACCTTCAGCCATGTCGTCTGCCGCCCGACCGAGAAAGAGGCGAAGGACTGGCTGAAATACACCGTCGACGACAACGCCGACTGGGAGGCGACCGACAACCTCGTGCGGCTCCAGTTCGCCCATGCCCACAGCTTCCCGCACGACCTGCTGGCCCAGATCCGCTACGCTATGGCGGCGGGCCACGGCGGCTTCCCCCTGACCGGCACGCCGGAACAGGTGGCCGATGGCATAATCGCGCTGCACAGGGCGGGCTTCGCCGGATCGACGCTCAGCTTCGTCGATTACGCCGAGGAATTCCCCTATTTCCGCGACAACGTGCTACCGCTGTTGGAACAGGCCGGCATCCGCCCGCCGGTGGCGCAGGCGGTGGCGGCGGAATAGCGCGCGCCCCATCCCCGGCGGCGGTGCGGGCGGACAGGTTGCTGGCCTCCGGCGGGGATATTTAGGGACAGAAAGTGGAAACGCCCCGCTCCATCACCGGAACGGGGCGTCACTTCCTGTCGCGGTCATCGGCGTCCCCGCCTGTACCGCAGGATCAGCTTCGCCAAGCGCGGTTAACTTCGGGTTAAAAAAACCGCGCCTTCACTTTCTGTCCGAAAATATCCTCAGGGGGTGAATTGGCGCAGCCAAGAGGGGGCAGAATGCCCCCTTTCCTCCTTTCAGACAAAGCTGCGGATGGTCTGGATCGCACCGTCCAGCGCCTTTCCCGCCTCGTCCTGCAACGCCGCCTCGCGCAGGCGGCGGGTCCAGTCGGCGGCGTCGGGGCGGTCGGCCAGCAGCGCCACGGCCGCCGTCACCCGGTCGAATTTCGACAGGCCGCGGGCATGGGTGTCGGAATAGCCCTTGATCAGGCGGCGGCAGCGGATGACCTCGACGGCAAGGTCGTAGTTGCGCGCGCGATAGCCCTCGGCCAGCGCCAGCCAACGGTCCAGATGCGCCTGTTCCAGCGCATGGCGGCGGCTGATCCGGCGCCAGCCGCGCAGGCCGCCCAGAACGTAAAGCTGGGCGAAGGCGCGCAGGCTGTCGCTGCGCAGCCGCCGGCCCTTGTTCACCCGCCGGTCGATCCACGCCATCAGCCCGGGCCGCGCCTCGACCCAGGCGCCGAGCCGGGCGGGGAAAAGGCCCACGATTTCCTCGGCCCGCGGGTGCATGAATTCGGTGATCTGCATCACCGTATCCCCCGCCACCCCCATCTCGCGCCGCACCCGCGCCATGCGGGCGGCGCGGGTCTTGAGGTCGGCCACCCGGATCACATCGTCATAGGCCATCGCATTGGCGATATATTTCGCCGCCTCGCGCGCCAGCGCGTAATCCTGCGCCGGGTCGTCCAGCGCCAGCACGCGGGCCAGCCGGTCGAGGTATTCCGCGCCATAGGCGGTATCCTGGAAATCCACCACCTTGCGCAGGCCGGGTGCCGCCAGTTCCGCCACCGGGGCGGGCAGGTCGGCCACACGGTCGGTCAGGCGCTGCCATTCGTATTGCAGCCCGTCGGGGCCGCGCGGGGCGGCTGCGGCGGGGGCCCCCGGGGGGACCGGGGGGGCCGTTTCGGCCCCCCCGGCCTCCGCCGCCGCAAAACCGGCGTCGAAGGCGCGCAGGCTCGGTTCCACCCCCTTGCCGGAGGCGCGGATGGCGGCCTCGAACGCCGCGCGCGGGAAGGGCAGCGCGCCCGATCCCGCCAGCGCACCGAAGAGGGACGCCGAGATGACCGAGCCCGCCTTGACCGCCGCGCCTTCGAAATCCGCCATCACCAGCCGCTGCGCGGCGATCCCGGCCGCCGCGCGCACCTCTTCGGAACTGGCGATGCCGTCGCCCGGCGCCATCTTTTCGCTGACCGCCAGCGCGCGATGGGTCGAGGCGATCAGGGTGGTGCGGTCGGGCGTCACGAAACCGCGGATGATCGCGCGCCCGGCCTCCATCATTTCCGCCGCGATCAGCACATCCACGTCGCCGCCGGCGGGGGCCAGCGAAAAGACCGGCTGCCGCCCGGTCGCGGGGGCCATTTCCACATAATAGATCGTGGCCCCCGTGCGCTGCGCCACCCCGGCGACGGATGTCGCCTGCGCGACATAGCCGTTGGCGCGGGCCAACTGCTCGATCCAGCCGGTCAGCACGCCGCCGCCCTGCCCGCCCACCGCCATCACGGCGAGCTTGAGGATGCCGTCCACGCGGGGATCGCGGGCGCGGGGGGTCAGGATCGGGGTCTGGTCGGTCATGCCGCGTCTCCGAATTCGAGCCGGCCGCCCGCGCGGCGCGCCTGCAACCAGCCGATGACGCGCGCGCGCCATGCGGCGCGGCGGCGTTCCCACCGGCCGGGGTTGTGCACCACATCGGCGCGGTAGAACGAGGGGCAGAGCACGGCGGCATCCGCCACCTCGCCGCAGTTGCCACAGCCGACACAGGTCTGGTCGATCGAGGCCACCGGATCGTCGCGCAGGGGATCGTCGAGCCGTTTCAGCGACAGCGAGGGGCAGCCCGACAGGCGGATGCAGGCGTGATCGCCGGTGCACACATCCTCGTCCACGCCGAAGCGGGGCGCCTCGACCCGCCTTCCTTCCCTGATGGCCTTGGCGCGCAGGGGTTTTTCGCGGCGCTGGCGGTTCAGCATGCATTCCGAGGACGCGACGATGACCTTGGGCCCGTCGTAATCGGTGGTCAGCGCCTCGGTGAACACCTCGCGCATCTTCTTGACGTCATAGGTGCGGTTCACCTGCCGCACCCATTTGACGCCGACGCCTTTCAGCGCCTCGGAAATCGGGTGCTGGGTGGCCTTGGTCGGGTTGTCGGCGCGCGAGGACAGGACATCCTGCCCCCCCGTCGCCGCGGAATAGTAGTTGTCGACGATGACGGCCACGGAATCCGACTTGTTGAACACCATGTTGCCGATCGAGGTCGAGAGCCCGTTGTGCCAGAACCCGCCATCCCCGATGATGGAGATCGCGCGTTTCTCGCCCCCCCCGTCGAAGGCGGCGTTCGACGCCGGGCCGAGGCCATAGCCCATCGTCTGCCCCCCGATCTCGAACGGCGGCAGCGAGGCGAAGAGGTGACAGCCGATGTCGGCGGAAATCTGGTGTTCGCCCAGATCCCGCTGCGCCAGTTTCAGCGCCGCGAAGATCGGCCGTTCGGGGCAGCCGGTACAGAAGCCGGGCGGGCGGATCGGCACGGTTTTCGTCAGGTCGGGCACCGGCACGGCGGGGGCGTTCGGCGCGCGCACCTGACCGGGCAGCAGATGGGGGGCGGTTTCGCGCAAAAAGGCGGTCACGCTGTCCAGCATCACCTGCCCGGTATATTCGCCCGCCATCGGAAAGACGTTCTTGCCGTAGAGCCTGACCGTGCTGCCCGCGCGGTAAAGGTAGGTGGACAGCTGCTGTTCGATGAACTCGGGCTGGCCTTCCTCGACCACCAGCACGGCCTCCTTGCCGGCGCAGAACTCGAGGAACTCCGCGCTGACCAGCGGATAGGTGACGTTCAGCACGTAAAGCGGCACCTCGGTGTCGCCGTGGATGTCGGCCAAGCCCAACCGTTGCAGCGCGCGGATGACGCCGTTGTACATGCCGCCCTGCACCACCAGCCCGACCTTGCCGCCCTCGGGGCCGAAGCGTTCGTTCAGGCCGCGGTCGCGGATGAAGGCCTCGGCCGCGGGCCAGCGGTTCTTCACCTTGTCCTGTTCGTGCTGGTAGGACATGGGCGGCAGCACCACGCGGCTGAAATCGCGGCGCGGGTTGGCCAGCGCGTCGCGCACCGTCAGGGCGGGCGGGCGGTTGTCGCGGGTAGGGAAGCTGCCGGTGACATGGCAGGACCGGATGCGCACCATCAGCATCACCGGCGTATTCGACGCCTCGGACAGGTCGAACCCGTCGCCCACCGCCTTGACGATCGAGGGCAGGTTGGGACGCGGGTCCAAGAGCCAGAATTGCGATTTCATCGCAAAGGCATGGCTGCGTTCCTGCATGATGCTGGAGCCTTCGCCATAATCCTCGCCCACGATCACCAGCGCGCCGCCGTTCACGCCCGAGGACGCGAGGTTCGCCAGCGCGTCCGAGGCGACGTTGACCCCGACGGATCCCTTGAACGTCACCGCGCCGCGGATCGGGTAATGGACCGATGCCGCCAGCATCGCCGCCGCCGCGGCCTCGGACGCGTTCGCCTCGAACCGCACGCCCAGTTCGGCCAGCAGGTCCTGCGCATCGGCCAGCACATCCATCAGATGGCTGATCGGCGCGCCCTGATAGCCGCCGACATAGCCCACGCCGTTTTCCAGCAGCGCCTTGGTGATGGCGAGGATCCCCTCGCCGGTGAAGGTCTGGCCGGTGCCGAGCCGCAGATGCTCGACCTCTGCCTTGAAGGAACGTTCCGCCATGCTTGCTTCCTCCTCCGACCGGGGGCCCGGGTCAGATCTCGTGCTTGCGTATGTTGCCCAGCATCTTTTGCAGCGTGCCCACGAAGGCGCGGCGTTCGCCCTCGGGGATGCCGCGGAACATGCGGGCATAGCTTTCGGCCATATGCGGCCAGATCGCGTCGAAGGCGGCGCGGCCCGCGTCGGTGACATAGACGCGGGTGGCGCGGCTGTCGGCGGTGTCGGCCTCGCGCCGCACCATGCCGTCGGCGGCCAGCTGGTCCAGCGCGCGCGACAGGGTGGATTGTTCCACCACCGCATAGACCGCCAGTTCCCGGATCAGCGGCCCGTCGATCACCGTCAGCACCGCCAGCGCGCGCATCTTGGCCGTGGTCAGGCCCAGTTTCGTCATCTGTTCGCGCAGGGCGGCGTTGTAGCGGCCCATGATGCGGTTCATCAGGTAGGGCGCATAGTTCGACAGCCCGATTTCGCCCAACCGGGGCACGGGTTCGGCGATCAGCGGCCCCGGGGTTCCGTCGTTCATGCGCCAAGCCCCTTCGCCGCCAGAAAGCCCGACCCGCCGCCAAGCCCCGGCCCCGGATGGGTGGAGGCGCCGATATGCACCAGCCCCCGCACCATGCCGGTGCCGTTGGTGGAATGGGCGAAGGGCCGCCACAGGAAGAACTGGTCGATGGAACAGGCCCCGCCATAGGGATCGCCGCCGACGAGGTTGACGTTCATCGATTCGAGATCCGCGGGCGAATAGGCGCGGCGGGCCAGTCTGATGGCGGCGAAGTCCTTGATGTGGCGGGCAAGGATGCCCTCGATCCGATCGGCGAAGGCTTCGCGGGTGGCGTCATCCCATTCCCGGCCCGGGATCGCGCCCGCCGCATCGCCCTTGATCGTGCGGGGCGCGTCGGGGATCTGCAACCACAGCACCGCCTTGCCCGGCGGACAGCGGGTCGGGTCCAGCCGGTGGGGCTGGCCGACGCAGATGGTGGGGGTTTCGGGCAGAAGGCCGCGTTCGGCCTCGTTGGCGGATTTCGACACCGCGTCGATGCCGTCCGACAGATGGATCAGCGCCACATCGTCCAGCCCCGGCGTCAGCCATTCCGGCGCACGGTCCAGCGCGAAATGCAGCTGGAAGTCCCCGCGCCCGTGGCGGAACGCCTGCGCCGCTGCGCGATCCTCGGGCAGGGTCACATCGCGCAGCAACCGGCCGTAAAGCTGCCCCGGCGCGACGGATGCCAGCACCGATTTCGCCGCGATCCGTTCGCCCCCCGCAAGCACCACCCCGGCGACATGGCCGTTTTCGACCACGATCCGGTCCACATCCGCGCCGGTGCGGATGGCGCCGCCCTGTTCCTCGATCAGCCGCCGGAACGCCTGAACCGCCGCCCCCGCGCCGCCCTTGACCACGGGCGCCCCCGCGGCCTCCAGCGCGAAGGCGATGACCTTGCCCATCTGCGCCGAATAGGCGCTTTCCGGGGTCAGCCCGCAATGCAGCACCCAGGGTGCCCACAGGGCCTGCACCAGCGGGCTGGTGTATCCCGTTTCCAGCCAGCCCCGCGCCGGCGCCAAGGCCGACCCCATCCAGGCCGCCAGCCCCCGCGCGCCGCGCCTGCGCACCTGCCCCGCCAGCAGCCGCAGCGTCGGCCAGGACCAGAGCCGCCCGCCCAGTAGCGCGAAGAGGAAGGGCGCGTCCGCCTCGATCCCGCCCACATCCGCGGCATGGCGCGCGCCGTCGCCCGGCGCCAGCGCGTCGAAGGCCGCCACGTTCGCCGCGCGGTCCATCGTCAGCACCAGCGCCGTGCCATCGGGGCGCAGCACGGCGGTGGGGTGGCGGGCATGGCAGAATTCCAGCCCGTGGCGCGCCAGATCGCCCGCCAGCGCGGCATAGGCGGGCGAGGTCAGGAACAGCACGAAGGTGGCCGCCATCACGTCATGGTGGAAGCCGGGCAGCGTCGCCTCTTCCGTCCGCATGCAGCCGCCGGGGCGGCCTTCGCGTTCCAGCACCAGCACGCGCCGGCCCTTTTTCGCCAGCAGCGCCGCGGCGACCAGCCCGTTGATGCCGGACCCGATGATGACGTGATCGACGGCGGCCATCCCCTACCCCTTCGGCACCAGCGCCAGCGCGCGGATGGGCGAGCCGGTGCCGTTCGCGATCTTGAGCGGCGCCGCGATCAGGATCGCGCCCTTGGGCGGCAGTTTCGACAGGTTGGCAAGGCTCGCCAGCCCGAAGCGGTTGTTGGCATGCAACAGGTTGTGCGCCGGAAACGGCGGCGTCATCCCCCCCGCCTGCCCGGCATCGGTGCCGATGCATTGGGTGCCCCAGCCGACGATGCCCTTTTCGACCAGATACTGGATCACCTCGGCCGTCGGCCCCGGGGTATGCGGGCCGGTCGCGTCGGCGTTGAGGAACCTGCCCTCGTCATCGGCGTACCGGTCCCAGTCGCTGCGCATCACCACCCATTCGCCGGGGTTGATCGCGCCGTGCTTGGCCTCCCACGCCTTCACATGGTCCACGGTCAGCAGGAAATCCGGGTCCGCCGCCGATTCGGCCGAACAGTCGATCACGTTCACCGGCGCCACCAGCCGCTGCACCGACAGCGTGTCGGTATAGCCGTCGGCGTAATCCTTGCCGGTGATCCAGTGGTGCGGCGCGTCGAAATGGGTGCCCGAATGTTCGCCGACCTTGAGCCAGTTCCACGCCCAGAAGGGGCCATCGGAATCATAGTCAGAAATCTTGTGGATCTCGATCTTGGGCGTGTCCCTGGCCAGTTCCGGCGGCAGTTTCAGCAAGGGCGTATCCGGGCCGAGCCTGCCGGAACAATCCACCACCTCGATCCCGCCGGACAGAATCATCCGCCCCAGGTTTTCCAGCACATTCGCCGCAGTCATCCCGTCTCTCCCTGTCGTTGCGGGGGCTGTGCCCCGTTCGTGGATTATGCTGGACAGGTTTACGTGCATTTGCAAGTATCTTCGCACAACCTTGCGGGGAGACGCCGTGACACCGACGCATGATGCGATCCTGATCGGGGCGGGCCACAACAGCCTGGCCTGTGCGCTGCACCTGGCGGCGCGGGGGTGGAACGTCGGTATTTACGAACAGGCGGCGGAACCGGGGGGCGCGGTGCGCACGGGCGAATACACCCTGCCCGGCTTTCGCCACGACTGGGGGGCGATGAACCTGTCGCTGTTCGCCGGATCGCCGTTTTCCAAGGCATATGGCGCGGAACTGGCCCGCCACGGGGCGGAATTCGCGCCGGTGGCGGATTGTTTCGCCAGCGTCTTTCCCGATGGCACATGGCTGGGGGTGTCCACCGATCCGGCCGCGACCGCGGCGCGGATCCGGGCGCTGTCGCCGCGCGACGCCGATACCTGGGCGCGGCTTCTGGCCGAATTCCCCGCCCGGGCCGAGGATCTTTCCGGGCTGCTGAATTCCCCGGCGCAGAAGCGTGCATTTGCATATTTCATGTTCAAACTTTTGCGGCGGCGCAGCATCGACGGCACGCTGGATCTGGGCCGGTTCCTGCTGTCCTCGCCCCGCCGCTGGCTGGAGGAAACGTTCGAGGATACCCGCGTCCACGCCCTGCTGGCCGCCTGGGGGATGCATCTCGACTTCGCGCCCGATGTCGCGGGGGGCGCGATGTTTCCCTATCTGGAAGGCATGGCGAACCAGAGCTTCGGCATGGTTCTGGGCAAGGGCGGCGCCGATACCATCACGCGCGCGCTGGTGGCGGCACTCGCGGCGCGCGGCGGGCAGGTGGAATGCAATGCCCCGGTGGCCCGCATCCTCCGCAGCGGCGGGCGGGCGACGGGGGTGGAACTGGCCGATGGCCGCCGCATCGCGGCGCGGCGCGCGGTGATCGCCAATGTCGCGCCCCGGGCGCTGGACGGGCTTCTGGGCGGCGGCACCGGCGAGGCGCGTTTCGACGCCGCGATGCGGGGGTTCGACCACGCGCCGGGCACGATGATGATCCACCTCGCGCTGTCGGATCTGCCCGGCTGGACCGCCAGCCCCGACCTGCGCCGCTTCGCCTATGTCCATGTCGCCCCGACCCTCGACCAGATGGCGCGCACCTATGCGCAGGCGAAGGCCGGTCTGCTGCCCGACGAACCCGTGCTGGTCGTGGGCCAGCCCACCGCCATCGACCCCACCCGCGCGCCCGAGGGGCGGCATGTGCTGTGGTTGCAGGTGCGCATGGCGCCGGGAACGATCCGGGGCGATGCGGCCGGAAAGATCGCCGCCACCGATTGGGCGGGCGCGGCCGAACCCTTCGCCGACCGCGCGCTCGACCTTCTCGACGCGCATGCGCCGGGGATCCGGGGCCTGATCCTTGCCCGCCGCATCGTCACGCCGGCGGAGTTGGAGGCCGACAACCCCAACCTCGTCGGCGGCGATCAGGTCTGCGGCAGCCATCACCTGTCGCAGCATTTCCTTTTCCGCCCCGCCCGCGGCCATGCCGACGGCACCACCCCGGTCGCGGGCCTGCACCTGACCGGCGCCGCTGTCTGGCCGGGGGGCGGCACCGGCGCGGGGCCGGGGTTCAACCTCGCGCGCAAGCTTGCCGGGGGCTGAACCCGGTCACGAACAAGAACAGACACCAACAGGGAAACGACCATGAAACTCTCACGCCGCAGCCTGCTGCAACTTTCCGCCGCCAGCATCACCGCCAGCGCGTTCGCCCTGCCCCGGCTGGCGCTGGCACAGGGGATCGACGAGCTGGTGATCGCCTACAACGTCACCCTGCCCTCGTGGGATCCGACCACGGGGCCGAGCGGGGTGAACCCCACGATCCAGGGCATCTACCAGTCGGTGTTCGACCAGTTCATCCTGCAACAGCCCGACCTCAAGCCCGCCCCCGGCCTGCTGACGGAATGGGGCTGGAACGACGACCGGACGCAGGTCTGGATGACGGTGCGCGAGGGCGTGAAATGGCACGACGGATCGGATTTCACCGCCGAGGACGTGGCATGGAGCCTCGCCCGCGTCGCGAAACCCGAAACCGGCAGCCCGATCCAGTTCGTCTGGGGCACGCTGGAAAACCACCGGGTCGAGGGCAACCGCGTGGTGGCCGATGTGAAGCAGTTCGACCCCACGATCTTCAAATGGATGTATTTCCTGACCGGCTATGTGCTGCCCAAGGCGTATTACGAAAAGGTGGGTGCCGAGGGCTTCGAGGCCGCGCCCATCGGCACCGGCCCCTATATGGTCGAGAAGTTCGAGCGCAACGCCTATGTCCGCCTGAAGGCCAACCCCGACTACTGGGGCGGCAAGCCCGAGTTCGACACCGTGACGATCAAGTTCGTGACCGATGCGGCGAGCCGGGTGGCCGAGGTGGAATCGGGCAATGCCCATGTCACGCTGGAAATGCCCTATGAGGAATACGACCGCCTGAAGGGCAAGACCGGGCTGGCCGGGGTGGCGGAGCCGATTTCCGACATCGGCATGATCTTCTTCAACGACATCGACGCGATGCTGGACCCGAACGTGCGCAAGGCCGCCGTGCTGGCGGTGGACAAGCAGACGATCATCGACCGGCTGCTGTCGGGCTATGGCGTGGTCATCGACACGCTGGAAACGCCGGAATACGACGCCTTCGACGCCTCGATCAAGACGCCCTACGACCCGGAAAAGGCCAAGGAACTGCTGGCGGCCTCAGGCTATGGCCCCGACAATCCGGTGAAGTTCAAGATCCAGACCACCCGCGGCTTCAAGCCCAAGGATTACGAGATGGTGCAGGCCATCGTCGGCCTCTGGCGCCGGGTGGGGATCGAGGCGGAGATCGAGGTCTACGAGATCGCCAAGCATTACGAACTGCGCGCCGCCGACCAGTTGGCCCCCGCGGCCTTTTACAACTGGGGCAACTCGGTCGCCGATCCCACGACCTCGACGGGGTTCGCGATGTACGGGCCCTCGCCGCATTCGGTCTGGGACGGGCAGGAACTGATCGACATGATCAACCCGCTGTGGGGCGAACCCGACGAGGCGAAGCGGATCGAGGGCTGGAAAGGCGTCAGCAAATATATCGCCGACGAGGCGCTGGTGCTGCCGCTGCTGCAATATGTCCAGCCGATCCTGCATGACGCGCGGGTCAAGGTGGTGCCGCATGCCTCGGGCGCGCTGTTGCCGCATTTGATGACGCGGGCCTGATAGGCGGCGTTGGCCTGATGGAGAGGCCGGGGGCTTCGCGCCCCCGGACCCCCGCGGGATATTTATGGACAGAAAGTGAAGGGGACCGCACCTTGGGCGGACGGTCCTTCATCAGGTGGGGCGGATGCGGCTGGCGCGGGTTCTTTTGGTGCGGGTGCTGACCACGCTGGTGACGCTGGCGGGGGTGGCGGTGATCGTCTTCGTGGTGATCCGGGTGGTGCCGGGCAACCCGGTGGCGATGATGCTGCCCCCCGGCGCGGGGCCAGAGGATGTGGCGCGGCTGAATGCGCTTTACGGTTTGGACAAGCCGATCGCGCAGCAGTTCCTGATCTGGCTCGGCGGGGTGGTGCAGGGGGATTTCGGCACCTCGATCACCACGCGCCAGCCGGTTCTGGGTCTGGTGCTGGGGCGGTTGCCGGCGACGCTGGAATTGTCGGTGATGGCGCTGGTGATCGCGGTCGCGGTGGGCGGCGTGCTGGCGCTGACCGGCACGCGGCTGCGCGGCACGCGGACGGAGGGCGCCATCGACGTGGCGAACGGGGTGGCGCTGTCGGTGCCGGATTTCCTGTGGGGGTTGGTCTTGATCCTGCTCTTCGGGGTGCTGGCGCCGGTCTTTCATATCTCGGGCCGGGTGTCGCCCAGTCTGGACCTGCCGTTTTCCACCAATTTCTATCTGTTCGAAAGCGTGGTGCGCCTGCGCTTCGACCTCTGGGCGGATATCGTGGCGCATATGTTCATGCCCGCCGTGGCGCTGGCGATCCCGCTGGCGGCGATCATCGCGCAACTGCTCAAGCAAAGCCTGAAAGAAACGATGCATCTGGACTATGTGACGCTGGCGCGCACCCGCGGCTATGGCGAGAACCATGTCATCCTGCGCGAGGCGCTGCCGAATGCGGTGCTGCCGACGCTGACGCTGGTCGGCGTGCAGTTCACCTTCCTGATCGGCGGCACCGTCATCATCGAGCGGCTCTTTTCCTACGAGGGGTTGGGCAACATGGCCATCGACGCGGTGATCAACCGCGACCTGCCGCTGATCCAGGGCATCGTGATCCTGTTCGCGGTGATCTTCACCGCGGTGAACCTTGTGGTGGACATGATGTATGCCGCGCTGAACCCGAGGCTGCGCCATGCGTGACGGCCGGTCGCAGATACGCCGCCGCATCGGCCTGCGGCTGTGGCTGTCGGGGGGGTGGATCGCGCTGCTGGTTCTGGGCGCGGTGCTGGCGCCCTGGATCGCGCCGCAGGATCCGCTGGCGCAGGATCTGTTCACCAGCCGCCTGCCGCCTTTCTGGATGGCGGGGGCGGAGCCGGGCTATTGGCTGGGGTCGGATTCGCTCGGCCGCGATGTGCTGAGCCGCATTCTGCATGGCGCGCGCGTGGCGCTGGTGGTGGCGCTGGTCGCGGGGCTGGCGACGGGGGTCATCGGCGCGGCTTTGGGGCTGATCGCGGGCTATTACCGCGGATGGGCGGATCTGGTGATTTCCCGGCTGGTCGACATCTGGATGGCCTTTCCGCCGGTGCTGTTCGCCATTCTGCTGATCGCGGTTCTGGGCACCGGGCTGACCTCCATCGTCATCGCCATCGTGGTGATCGACTGGACCCGTTTCGCCCGCGTCGTGCGGGCCGAGGCGATGGCGCAGGGGGCGATGGATTATGTCGCCTCCGCCCGTGTGGCCGGGCAGCGGCGGTTCGGCACCATGCTGACGGAAATCCTGCCCAATGTGCTGCCCACCATCGGCGTGCTGCTGACGCTGGAAATGGGCATCGCGGTGATCGTCGAGGCGATATTGTCTTTCGTGAACCTGTCGATTTCCACCGATGCGCCCACCTGGGGCGGCATGATCGCCGAAGGCCGCACCTCGATCCATCAGGCATGGTGGGTGCTGGTGTTCCCGCTGGTGGCGCTTTTCCTCACCGTCCTGTCCTTTTCCCAACTGGGCGAGGGGCTGAAGGACCGTTTCGACCCGGTGCTGCGATGAGCTTCCTGTCCATCCGCAATCTTTCCGCCGTGCTGGACGGCGGCCCGCGGCTGTTGCGTTCGGTCAGCCTCGATGTCGCGGCGGGCGAGGTGCGGGGGCTGGTGGGCGAAAGCGGCGCGGGCAAAAGCATGATCGGCAAGGCGATCCTCGGCACCCTGCCGCGCGCGGTGAGGGTGGTCGAGGGCGAGATCTGGCTGGATGGCGTGGACCTGCTGGCGCTGCCCCCGGCGGAACGGCGCCGGCGGGTGGGGGCGGCCTGCGCGCTGATCCCGCAGGATCCGCTGACCGCGCTCAACCCCTCGCGCCGGGTGGGGCCGCAGATCACCGGGCGGCTGGTGGACATATTGGGCTGGTCGCGGGCGGATGCCACGGCGCGGGCGATAGACCTGCTGGACGAGGTGCAGATCCGCGACCCGGCCCGGGTGATGCGGTCCTATCCGCACGAACTGTCGGGCGGCATGCGCCAGCGGATCCTGATCGCCGCCGCCTTCGCGGCAGAGCCCCGGCTGATCGTGGCGGACGAACCCACCACGGCGCTGGACGTGACGGTGCAGAAACAGATCCTGCGGCTGATCCGCCAGTTGCAGGAACGCCATGGCACGGCGCTGCTGTTCGTCACCCACGACCTCGGCGTGGTGTCGAAGATCTGCCAGCGGCTGAGCGTCCTTTACGCCGGCAAGGTGGTCGAGGATACCGATGTGCGCGCCTTCTTCGCCGCCCCCCGCCACCCCTATTCCGCCGCCCTGCTGGCCGCGACGCCGAAATACACCGACCCCGAAAGCTCGCTGACGCCGGTGCCCGATGCGGTGATCCACGCCGTGCAGGCCGAGGTCGAGGCGGCAGAGACGGAGTGGCGCGATGCACGATGACCTCTACCGGATCGAAGGGCTGCGGCTGTCGCTGGCCGACATGACGCAAAAGCCGCTGTTCGGCGCGACGCCGCGGATCGAGATCCTGCACGGGCTCGATTTCAGCGTCCGGCGGGGCGAGGTTCTGGGGATCGTCGGCGGATCGGGGTCGGGGAAATCCACGCTCGGCCGGGTGCTGGTGCGGCTGCTGGAACCCTCGGGCGGCCGGGTGCTGTTCGACGGCCAGGACATCACCCACCTGCCCGAACCCGCGCTGCGCCCGCTGCGGCGGCGGTTCCAGATGATCTTTCAGGATCCCATGTCCTCGCTCAACCCCCGCCGGCGGGTGGGGGGGATCATCGCGGGGCCGCTCCGCCTGCACGGGTTGGACGGCATCGACGCGCGGGTGGACCGGGCGCTCGACCATGTGGGCCTGCCGCGCGCCTTCCGCCACCGCTTTCCGCACGAACTCTCGGGCGGCCAGCGCCAGCGCGTCGGCATCGCCCGCGCCATCGCGCTGGAACCCGAATTCATCCTGGCGGATGAAATCGTGTCGGGCCTCGATGTCTCCAGCCAGGCGCAGGTGCTGAACCTGCTGGAAGGGCTGGTGCGCGATCTGGGGCTGACGCTCGCCTTCATCAGCCACGACCTGTCGGTGATCCGGCGGCTCTGTTCGCGCATCCTCGTGCTGCATCAGGGGCGGATCGTGGAACAGGCGGCGACGGCCGCGCTTTTCGCCGCCCCGCAGGCCGCCTATACGCGCGAATTGCTGGACGCGATCCCCCTGCCCGACCCGGACCAGCCCTGGGCGTGAACCGGCGCCCGCGCGCCCGGCCCGCCGCCCCGGGAGCCAGCCTGAAGATGCAGACTGCGGCTTCATCTTGCCTGAAATACTCCGGGGGTCCGGGGGCTGGCCCCCGGCGCCGCCCTGTCCACCCGCACTGCCCTGAGGGGTGCGCGGCTTTGCCCCTTGACCGGACCGGCGCGGCGGACGAGCCTGCGCAAAAGGGGATAGGATGGAACGCAAGCCGGTCTTCCGTACCGAGGGCCTGACGCGGGTCTACGACACCGGCGCGGTGCAGGTGCAGGCCCTGCGCGGGGTCGATCTCACACTTTACGAGGGCGAGATGGTGGTGCTGCTCGGCGCCTCGGGGTCGGGCAAGTCGACGCTGCTCAACATCCTCGGCGCGCTCGACCGGCCCTCGGGGGGGCGGGTGTTCTTTCGCGACCGCGAACTGACGCATCTGTCGGATGCCGCGCTGACCGCGTTCCGGCGCGATCATGTGGGCTTCGTGTTCCAGTTCTACAACCTCGTTCCCAGCCTGACGGCGCGCGAAAACGTGGCGCTGGTGACGGAAATCGCCGCCCGCCCGATGCGGCCCGAAGAGGCGCTCGACCGGGTGGGCCTCGCGCACCGGATGGATCACTTCCCCGCCGAACTGTCGGGGGGCGAACAACAGCGGGTCGCCATCGCGCGGGCCATCGCCAAGCAGCCCGACGTGCTGCTGTGCGACGAACCCACCGGCGCGCTCGACAGCCGCACCGGGATCACGGTGCTGGAGGCGCTGGTGGCGATCAACCGCGATCTGGGCACGATGACCGCGCTCATCACCCACAACGCCGAGATCCGCCGCATCGCCGACCGGGTGCTGATCCTGGCCGACGGGCGCATCCAGCGGGTGGAGGAAAACACCGAACGCGCCGACCCGTCCGAGATCAGCTGGTGATGCGCGCGCTGGACCGCAAGCTGATACGCGACCTGCGCCGGATCTGGGCGCAAAGCCTCGCCATCGCGCTGGTGCTGGGTTGCGGGGTGATGGTGCTGGTGCTGGCGCAGGGGGCGGAACGCTCGCTGACCGGCACGCGCGATGCCTATTACGAACGCAACCGTTTCGCCGATGTCTTTGCCGGCGCCACCCGCGCGCCGCGCGACCTGCTGGCCGACATCGCGCAACTCGACGGTGTGGCGCAGGCCGAGGGGCGGATTTCCTTTCCCGTGGTGCTCGACATTCCCGGGCTGACCGAACCCGCCGCGGGGCGGGTGATTTCCCTGCCCGCGGGGGGCGAGCCGCTGCTGAACCTGCCCCTGCTGCGTCAGGGCCGCATGCCCGACCCGCTGCGCGACGACGAGGTGCTGCTGTCGGAGGATTTCGCCCGCACCAACGCGCTGGCCCCCGGGGCGCGGTTCCGGGCGCTGCTGAACGGGCAGTTGCGGGACCTGACGGTGGCGGGGCTCGCGCTGTCGCCCGAATTCATCTATCTGATCGGCCCCGGCACGATCATGCCCGACGACCGCCGCTATGGCGTGATCTGGATGAACGAGACCGCGGCCGCCGCCGCCAAGGACCTGACCGGCGCCTTCAACGAGGTCACGTTGCGGCTGACCCGCGACGGGCGGCCCGAGGCGGTGATCGCAGCACTCGACCGGCTGCTGGAACCCTATGGCGGCACCGGGGCCCATGGGCGCGACCGGCAGACCTCGCATGCCTTTTTGCAAAGCGAACTGGATCAGTTGGGGGCGATGGCGCTGATCCTGCCGCCGGTGTTCCTGATCGTGTCGGCCTTTCTGGTGAACATGGTTCTGGGCCGCCTGATCGCGCTGGAACGCCAGCAGATCGGCCTGCTGAAGGCGGTGGGCTATACCACGCGCGAAATCGCGGGCCATTACCTGCGCATGAGCATCGGCATCGGCATCGGCGGCGTCGCCGCCGGCTGGGCCGCAGGCATCTGGCTGGGGCACGAGACGACCCAGCTTTACGCCGAATTCTACCGCTTTCCCTATCTGCTCTACGCCCCCGGGGGCGGGGCCTTCGCGGTGTCGGGGCTGGCGGGGATCGCCACCGTCATCCTTGGCGCGCTGCGCGCCGTCTGGGGCAGCGTGCGGCTGAGCCCCGCCGCCGCCATGTCGCCCCCCGCGCCCCCCGTGTTCCGGCGCGGGCTGGCCGACCGGATGGGCGCGCTGTTGCGGCTGCGGCAGACGACGATGATGATCCTGCGGTCGATCACCCGCTGGCCGGGCCGCGCGGCGGTGACGCTGTTCGGCGTTTCCGCCTCGGTCGCCGTGCTGGTGGCGAGCTTTTTCGCCTTCGACGCCTCGCGCGCGATGGTGGACGAGGTGTTCCACCGCGCCAACCGCCAGCATGTGACGCTGCAACTGACCTCCGACCGGACGCTGGATGCGATCGAGGCCGCGGGGCGGCTGCCCGGCGTCCTGCGGGTCGAGGGCGGCTATGCCCTGCCGGTGCGGCTGATCCACGGCCACCGCGAAAAGCTGCTGGCGTTGCAGGCGCGGGCCGAGGGCGCGGAACTGACCCGCCTTCTGGACCCCGAGGGCCGCCCGGTGCCCCTGCCCGCCGCGGGGCTGGTGCTGCCCGAAAGCCTGGCGGCGGATCTGGGCGCGGGGCCGGGCGATGTGCTGGCGGTCGAACTGCTGGTCCCCCCGCGGGAGGTGTTGCGCATCCCCGTCACCGGCGTGGTGCGCCAGAGCCTCGGCCAGACGCCCTATATCCGCGACGATGCGCTGCATGCGCTGATGCGGCAGGCGCCGGTGGTGAACCAGCTGGACCTGCTGGTCGATACCGACGCGCTGCCCGCGCTGCATGCGGCGGTGAAACAGTCGCCCGCCATCGCGGGGATCACGCTCTGGACCGATGTGCGCCGGCAGTTCGACCAGACCTTGCAGGAAAACCTGATCACCATGACGGTGATCTATGTCACGCTCGGGGTGCTGATCACGGTGGGCGTGGTCTACAATGCCGCGCGCATCCAGCTGTCGGAACGCGCGCATGAACTGGCCAGCCTCAGGGTTCTGGGCTTCACCCGGTTCGAGGTGGGCTATGTGCTGGTGGGCGAACTGATGCTGCTGACGGTGGTGGCGATCCCGGTGGGGTGGCTCGCGGGCTATGGCTTTGCGGCGCTGATGGCGCAGGGGATCTCGACCGATCTTTTCCGCATCCCGCTGGTGATCGCGCCGCAGACCTATGCCATCGCCGCGCTGGTGGCGTTCTGGGCGGCGCTCGCCTCGGCGCTGGTGGTGCGGCGCAGGCTCGACCGGGTGGATATCGCCACCGCCCTGAAACGGAGGGAATGATGCGGACAGGCAAGGTGATCGCGGGCGTGGCGGGGGCGGCGGCGGTGGCCGGGCTTCTGGCCTGGGCGTTCTGGCCGCGCCCGGTGGCGGTGGATCTGGCGCCGGTGGTGGCGGGGCCCATGCAGGTGACGGTGGCCGCCGACGGCGTGACGCGGATCCGCGAACCCTATCTCGTCACCGCACCGGTGGCCGGGACCACCACGCGCATGCCGGTGCAGGTGGGCGACGCGGTGGTGGCCGGTGAAACCGTGGTGGCGGTGATCCAGCCGCTGGCGCCCGCCTTTCTGGACGCCCGCGCCCGCGCGCAGGCAGAGGCCGCGGTGGGCGAGGCGGAGGCGGCGTTGCGCGTGGCCGAGGCGCGGCTGGCGCAGGCGCGCACCGACCTGACCCATGCCGAAACCGAACACGGCCGCTACAGCACGCTCGCCGCCCGCGGCGCGGTGCCCGCCCGCGCGCTCGAGGATGCGCAGGCCGCCCGCGATGCGGCGCGCGCGGCGGCGGCGGCGGCGCAATCGGCGGTGGACCTGCAACAGGCGGCATTGCTGCGGGCGCGGGCGCAGCTTCTGGAACCGGCCGGCAACGGGGCGGCGTCCAGCGCCTGCTGCGTGGAACTGCGCGCGCCCCATACCGGCACGGTGCTGGAGGTCGAAAACCTCAGCGCCCGCCCCGTCACCGCCGGCGCCCCCCTGCTGACCATCGGCGATCTGGCGGATCTGGAGATCGTGGCGGACCTGCTGTCCGCCGATGCCGTGCGCGTCGTGCCCGGGGCGCCCGCGCTGGTGGACCGGTGGGGCGGGCCCGGCACCATCCGCGCGGTGGTGCGGCGGGTGGACCCCTCGGCCTTCACCAAGGTCTCGGCCCTGGGGATCGAGGAACAGCGGGTGCGCGTGCGCCTCGACCTCGTGACCCCGGCGGAGGAGCGCGCGGGCCTGGGCGAGGCCTACCGCGTGCATGTCCGCGTGGTGGTCTGGGAAGCGGCCGAGGTGATACAGGTGCCGCTCAGCGCGATCTTCCGCGCGGGCGAAGGCTGGGCCGTGTTCCGCGAATCCGGCGGCCGCGCCCTGTTGACCCCGGTCGGGATCGGCCGGCAGACGCAGACCGACGTGCAGATCCTGTCGGGCCTGACCCCGGGCGAGCGCGTGGTCGCCTTCCCCGGCAATGCGGTGGAGGACGGCACGCGGATCGCCGCGCGCGAAGACGGCTGAGGCTGGCCCGGCGGATGGGGCGGCGCCGGGGGCCAGCCCCCGGACCCCCGGGATATTTAGAGACAGAAAGTGAACAGGGAGTCGCTTTTCGTCCAGAAGAGGCCCGCGGCTTCATCTTGCCCCAAATACTCCGGGGGTCCGGGGGCTGGCCCCCGGCCCTGCCCTTACCACCGGCGCGACGCCCGGGTACCTAGCCCTCGCCCTCCAGCCCGCGGCGCAGGCGGCGCAGGATCACGGCGCGGGCCTTTTCGTCGGCGGCGGCATCCAGCGCGGCGTGGATGTCGAGGATCAGTTGCGCGGCGTCGTTGTGCCAGTCGAGCCGCGCCGTCTGATCCCGTTCCAGCCGCGGCGGCGCCGCGGGGGCGAGCATGCGCGCGCCCGCAAGCGTCAGTTCCGCGCCATCGTCCAGCGCCGGGATCACCACCCGTTCCGGCGCCACGATCCCGTCCAGACGCGCCGCCAGCCCCGCCAGCGCCCGGGGTTCGCCATGCACCAGAAAGACGTTCTGCGCGATCGGCATCCGTTCGCGCAGCCATTGCGCCAGTTCCGGCCCGTCGGCATGGCCGGAATAGAGGTCGAGCGAACGGATGCGGGCGCGCACGGCGAATTCCTCGCCCTGGATGCGCACCGCCGGCGCGCCGTCCAGCAGGATGCGGCCCAAAGTGCCCTCGGCCTGATAGCCGGTCAGCAGCACCGTCGCCTCGTCGCGCCAGATCCAGTTCTTCAGCCGGTGGCGGATGCGCCCCGCCTCGCACATGCCGGAGGCGGCGATGACGATATGGAACCCCTGCACCCGGTCGAGCGCGCGGCTTTGTTCCACCGTTTCGGTAAAGCGCAGGTGGTGGCTTGCCAGCGCCTCGGTCAGCAGCCGCCCGCCTTCCAGATCGCGGGCATGGCGGGCGAAGACCTGCGTCGCGCGGGCGGCAAGGGGCGAATCCACATAGACCGGGATCCGCGGCAGTTCCTTGCGCGCGGCCAGCAGCGTCAGGTCGGTGATCAGTTCCTGCGCGCGTTCCACCGCGAAGGATGGGATCAGCAGCGCGCCGTTGCCGTGCATCGCCGCCAGCACCTCGTCGCGCAGCAGGGCGCGGCGGGTTTCGGGGCTGGCGTCGGGGCGGTCGGTGTCGCCGTAGGTCGACTCGCAGATCACATGGTCGAGGCCCGCCGGCGCCTGCGGGTCGGGCTGCAACAGCTTGAAATCCGGGCCCAGATCGGCCGACACCAGCAGGCGCAGCGGGCGGTCCCCGCCCGGTTCGGCCAGTTCGATCTCCACCGAGGCCGAACCCAGCATATGCCCCGCGTTCCAGAACCGCGCCCGCACCCCGGGCAGCGGGGTGAACCAGTCGCAATAGGGCGCGGGGCGGAACAGTTTCAGGCAGGCCGCCACATCGGCCGCCGTATAGATCGGCTGCAACGGCGGGCGGTGGCGGTGCGCGTTGCGGCGGTTGAGCTGTTCGACCTCGATTTCCTGGATATAGGCGCTGTCGGGCAGCATCACCCCGCACAGATCCGCCGTCGCCGGGGTCGCATGGATCGCGCCCTTGAACCCCTGCCGCACCAGTTTGGGCAGAAGCCCGCTGTGGTCGATATGCGCATGGCTCAGCACCACGGCGGCCAGTTCGCGCGGGTCGAAGGGAAAATCGCGGTAGTTCAGTTCCTTTTCGGTCTTGGACCCCTGGAACATCCCGCAATCGACGAGGAAGGCGCCCTGCCCGGTCTCGAACCGGAAGCACGACCCGGTGACGCCCCCCGCGGCGCCGTGGAAATGGACCTTGACCATCCGTCCCCCTTCAGCCCGGCCAGGCGACCGTGCGCTGGCGCTGGACGCCGAGCCCCTCGACCCCGAGCGTGACGACCTGCCCCGGGCGCAGGAAGGTGGGGGGCTTCATCCCCAGGCCCACGCCCGCGGGTGTGCCGGTCGAGATGATGTCGCCCGGATGCAGCGACATGAACTGGCTGATGTAGCTGATCAGGCAGGCGACGCTGAAGATCATGTTGGCGGTGGTGCCGTCCTGCCGGCGGGTCCCGTCCACCTCCAGCCACAGGCGCAGGGCCTGCGGGTCGGGCACCTCGTCGCGCGTGACCAGCCAGGGGCCGATGGGGCCGAAGGTGTCCGAGGACTTGCCCTTGGTCCATTGCCCGCTGCGTTCGGACTGGAAGGCGCGTTCGGACAGGTCGTTGGCCACGCAATAGCCCGCCACATGTTCCAGCGCCGTGGCCTTGGGCACATGGCGCGCGGTGCGGCCGATGACCACGGCCAGTTCGGCCTCCCAATCGGTCTTTTCGGATCCCTTGGGGATGATCACGTCATCCTCGGGCCCGCAGATCGCCGAGGTCGCCTTCATGAACAGGATCGGTTCGGGCGGCGGCTTGGCGCCGGTTTCCGCGGCATGGTCGGAATAGTTGAGGCCCACGCAGACGAATTTCCCCACGCCCCCCACGCAGGGGCCGATGCGGGGCCCGCCGGTGACGGCAGGCAGGCTGGCGGGGTCGAGCGCCGCGATGCGCGCCAGCCCCTCGGGCGCCAGCGCCGCACCGGCGATGTCGTCCACATGGGCCGAAAGGTCGCGGATCGTCCCGCAGGCATCCAGAAGCCCCGGACGCTCCTGCCCCGGGGGGCCATAGCGCAACAGTTTCATGGCATTCTCCCTCTCCGTCCAAGGTGATACGCCCTGGGGGCGGTTCGGGGCAAGCATGTCCTGCCCGGTCGCGGAAAGGTTATGCGGATCGGGCGCCCCGGATCGGGCGCCCCGGGTCAGGCGGCCGCGTCCGCAACGGCCTCGGGGCCGCAGAACATGTCGTAGACCAGTTCGATGGCCCGGCGCACCCGCGGGTCGGAGATGGAATAGAAGATCGCCTTGCCCTCGCGCCGGCAGGACACCAGCCCTTCCAGACGCAGCCGCGCCAGTTGCTGGCTGACCGCGGCCTGACGCGATTCCAGCAGATGTTCCAGTTCCGTCACCGATTTCTCGCCGGCCGACAGATGGCACAGGATCATCAGCCGCCCCTCATGCGCCAGCGCCTTGAGAAAGGCGGCGGCGGCCTCGGCCTTCTGGGTCAGGTCGTCGGGTGCGATCGCGGCGCAACCGTCGAGGTCGTCGGCGGGCGCAGGCAGGGGGTTTTCGGTCAAGGCTGTCATGGCGGGGCGCGCCCTTTCGATCCGTTCGGCAACGCATAGGATAAGCTGAATGTAACCCCTCCGCCCGCACATGCAAGGGCCGCTTGGCCGCAGGGGTCAGCCGGGCGCGGCCAGCAGGGCCTCGGCGCGGGCCAGATCGGCGGGGGTGTTGACGTTGAAGAAGGCCCGCGCGTCGTCGAAGCCGGCATGGGCGGCGCCGTGGCGGGCGGCGACATCGCCCACGCCGCGCATCCCTTCGGCCAGCGCCGCCCGCAATGCCCCCCGCAGCGCCACGGGCCAGAGCGCGAACACGGGCTCCGCCCGCCCGTCGGGGCCGCGGGCCAGAACCGGGCCCCCGGTGCAGGCCGCCGCCAGCCGCCCCGCCAGATCGCGCGGCAGGAAGGGGGCGTCGGCGGGCGCGGTGACGATTGCGTCCATACCCGCCCCCGCGGCATGGTCGAGCCCCGCCAGCACCCCGGCCAGCGGCCCGGGCCGGCCCGCCACCCCATCGGCCAGCACCGGCAGACCGAAGGCGGCGAACCGCGCCGGATCGCCATTGGCGCTGATCGCGCAGAACGCGACCTGCGGCGCCAGCCGGTCGATGACATGCGCGATCATCGCCCGCCCGCCGAGCAACCGCAGCCCCTTGTCGCCGCCACCCATCCGCAGCGCGCGCCCGCCCGCCAGAATCACACCCGCCAGCCGCATCGCATCCGTCCCCCGCGCCCCGGCGCCCCTATAGCACGGGGAATGGCGCAGGGTGAGGGGCGATGCGGGCGTCGTCCACCCCGGTACCTGGCGAGCGCGATGGACCCGCAGGCCGGGGCGCGCGCCGGCATGCCCGCCAGACGTCAGCCGCCCTCCGCCCGTCGCCGCGCATCCCGCGCCTGCAGCTTTTCCCGCATCAACGCCAGCCGCCGGAACAACGTGCCCGGATCGCCGTTCAGCCGCTCCAGCAGGTGGCACACCAGCGGGCCCATCACCGGCTCTTCCGCCGCCTGCGCCCAGATCGGGCCCAGAAGGTTCACGTCCAGCCCCCCGTCGCGGATCGAGAACGGCTCTATCCCCATCGGCAGCCCCGCGCGCGACCGCTTGCCCAGGCGAAAGGGCTGGTCCGGGTCCTGCCCGGAATAGAGCCGCTCGAACTCGTAAAGCTTCACCAGGCTGAACAGGATCTTCACCGACTGGCCGAGGAACCGTTCCGATTCCGTCGCGCCATGGTCGGCAAAGGTGATGGCGGCGGAAATCAGCCAGCGGGTGTCGAGTTCGGCCAGCATCCGTTCGGCCTCTTCCACCCAGATCCGGCGGAAAAGCGCGGGGGCCTCGTCCGGCCAGGCGCGGCGGCGCAGGCAGGCGATCGCCAGCGCATGTTCCAGCGCCAGCGCGGACCGCCCGGCGAATTCGGTGGCAAGCGCATGGCGCTTGACGGCAAAGGCCGAACTGCCCAGCGGCAACGGCCCCGGCGCCGCGACCCGTTCCGCCGCCAGCGCCGCCAGATCCGCCCCCGGCCCCGCCAGCCCCTCGCCCGCCCGCGCCTTCAGGGCCGCGCGCCGCCCCTGCCACTGATCGACCACGGCCGGCCAGCCGCCGGGATAGGTAAGCGTCCGGGTCATCATGTCCTCCGCAGGGTCCGGGCGCCATAAGGCGGCAGCCGCACGGTCTTGGCAAGCCCCGGGGGCCGCCGATGACCCTTGCCCCCGGGGTTCGGGGGCGGTCATTGCCAGCCGTCCGGGATGCGCGGCGCCGGATCGTCGGCGGACCCTGAAGAAGGCCGCCCGGCGGCCGCTTTTCAGCCGACCACCGTTCATCCGTTCATCCGTTCATCCGCGCGCGTAGCTGCCGCGTCCGGTGATGCGGTCGACCATGTCCTGGGTTGCAGAACCGATCGAGGACTTCGTCTTCTCGAGCACCTCAAGGGACCTTTTTACCGCAGGACGCCCGGAAACCGCGCGGAACCAGCGGGCCAGGTTGGGGTGCCCGGGGGCTCTGTTGCACAAATCGCGTGAGGGATTCATCTCGTGAATCCAGCGTGGTAGCTTGACTGCATGAGCAGACCGACACCCCCGATCTACAAGACCAGGAACTGGCCCGCCTATAACCCAGCGCTCAAGCGCCGCGGCTCTCTGACGATCTGGTTCGACCCCGCCATGACGTGGAAGGCCGCGCCGACTGGCAAGC
>NZ_JAVKPH010000018.1:0-80576 GCF_031432425.1 Ruixingdingia sedimenti
GGTCTTTGTCGATGCTCATACGTGGGTCTCCTCTGAGAGCAGTTACCACGTCAGCGCACAAAATTTAGGATAGTCCCGACCTTGAAGCCTTCCTGAACCAGCAGTCCCTGCAGCATTCGGCTGCCCGCGAACGGGAACTCCATGTGCAGCTTGTCGATCCGGTGCATCAGCTTCAGATCGGCGTCCGACACCGGGCGTGGCTTGTAGTAAACGGCTCCCCGGCTGATCCCCAGCACGATGGCCTGGCGGCTGACGCTCAGCTTCGCGACAGGATCGATCATCTTCTTGCGCTCGCCAACAGACCCGCCTTGCCGAGCGCGCCGGACAAAAAATCGTTCTCCAGCGTCAGCTCTCCGATCTTCGCATGCAGGGTCTTCACATCGATGGTCGGCTCAGGCTCGGCTTTCGGGGCCTCGCCGAACACCCCCGTCGCCCCCTCAAGCAGCTGATCGCGCCACTGTTTGATCTGGTTCGGATGGACGTCGAACTCCTGCGCCAGCTCGATCATGGTCTTCTCGCCCTTGATCGCCGCCACCGCCACTTTCGCCTTGAATGCCGGGCTGTGGTTCCGGCGTGGTCGTCTTGCCATGGTCTTCTCCTCGCTTGCAGCATCATGCCGCCATTGCTCGGAAAATCCACTTATCCCGGCTGTTCAGATTGCCGGAACCACCTCTGAGATCACCTTCGCGGACTTGACGATGCCTTGATCGCCGCACGCGCCGCCTTGACCCAACGCCGGCAAGACCTCTTCGATCTTCAGCAGGATCTCCCCGAGATGCCAGTCGATGACCTGCGTAAAGGGATCGATGCACTGGATGCGGCGATTACACTGCGCCAGCAGCGTCAGGGCGCCATTGAAAACCAGATCACCGTGGATGCCGCAAACCGCCAGAAACTGGCCGGGTTGGAGGCCGAGATCGCGAAGGCGCGGGCTCAACTTGACGTTTGGCAAGCGGTCAACGCTGCGATCGGCTCTAGGAATGGCGATCGTTTCGCCCGCTTCGCGCAATCCATCACCTTGGATGTGCTAGCCGACAACGCAAACCGCCATCTTGCCGACCTGAACCCACGCTACCGCCTGCGTCGCGCGGCTGACCTTGCGCTGCAAGTTGAAGATATCGACATGGGCGGTGAGGCAAGGGCGACCCGCAGCTTGTCAGGCGGGGAGCGCTTCCTTGTGTCATTGGCCCTCGCACTGGCCCTGTCCCGGATGGGCGGCAAAGCCGGTTTGGCCGCAACTTTGTTCATCGACGAAGGCTTCGGCTCTCTTGACGCTGCGAGCCTCGATATGGCGATCGACGCGCTGGAAGGTCTTCAGTCCCAGGGCAGACAAGTGGGCGTAATCAGCCACGTGGAGGCCATGAAAGACCGGATCCCGGTCCGTATCATGGTGACCAAGCAAGGCGGAGGGAAAAGCACCGTCAGGATTTCTGCGGACGGATCCAAGTGATGATATTAGGATCCTTGTTGGAAGCGTCAGCATTTTCAGCCACGTCAAATCGCCGACGCATTTGCTGCGCGTCCTGCTTACAGAACAATCGAAAGCTGCAGGGCAATCCCAGAAAACACTCGCAACTGCTCGACGTTTCAAAGGCATGTCGGTTTTCGCTGTGTTTCTAAGGACTTCGGCCCCTCTTGCTTCCACAGTGCTTCCACGGGTGGTGCAAACGCAAACGCCGCCCCGGAGGGCGGCGCATAAGCGTTTGATAACGCGAAAGATCTTGGTTGCGGGGGCAGGATTTGAACCTGCGGCCTTCAGGTTATGAGCCCATTCACGAGCGATTCCAATAACTTAGTCTTTTCAAGCACATAGCCGACAAGCCTTTGATTTCACGAATTTTCCACCCTGAAGCTGGCTGACATTCGCATGCATCTGCCGAAATAGACCGTCGAAAACTGACGTACGCTCGTTGACATGGCGTTGACATGGAAAATCGGCAGCGCAGGGTAACATGATCGCTTTCGGCCCTTAGCAGCCCTTCGTGCGGATCACAGCCAACGGCGGCTATGTGGAAAACGTGATCCCCGGTGCCTCCAGATCGATCCAAATGCTGGGCCATACTCCCGACGCGTATCACACCAGAGCACACCATTGCGATTTATGAAGGCGCGGGGGTTGCCATAGCCTTTTGGAAAGAAAGGTTGAAACCGCGCCATCTGTGCGTCTGTCAGCCAGAAAAGGTTGCTTATCGGTCAGTCTCCTCACGGAGTCCGAGTGACGCAGCGAGCGAATGATCAATTGGTCCTGACTTGGTGGAGGGGGCAAGTCAGAGCCCAACAGAGGTCCGCCATCGTTTGTGCTCGCAGAAGGTCAAGACCTGCAAATGATACTCGCGGCGAAAGTCATGCTCTGTTCTGGTACTGGGCTGGCGTCACACCTACTATCTTGCGAAATGTACGGCAAAGGTGGCTTTGGTCGGAGAAACCGCAGTCCAGCGCGACCGACTTAAGTGGAAGGCGCCCGCGTCGGAGCATCTCCTGTGCCTTGCTGACACGTTTCTGGATTACAAAGGCGTATGGGGCGATCCCGAAGTCGGCCTTGAACTGGCGGGAAAAGTGAAACGGGCTGAGGCCGACGGCAGCGGCGAGATCGTCAAGGCTGATGTTTTCGCTGAGCTGGTCTTCGATGAGGTCTATGATGCGTTTGCGTTGAGTCGGGCTGAAGGCGGAGCCGCTTTCATCGGCAAGCCGGATCCGGGCATAGCGTCGCAGCATATGCACCGCGATCTGGTTGCGCAGCGCGTCAATCATCAGGCGCTGCCCCATGCCACCGTTGCGCAGTTCGTTTTCAAGCATGTGGAAGCAGTTTAGCAGAACCGGATCCTCGGCCGAAACCTGATCTTGTATCTCGACGGATTGCGGACTGCGGCCAAACACGGTCTGTGCCGTGTCCTCAAGGCAGTCATGACCGATGTAGATATGCCGAACCTTGATCGGTTCTGCCCAGCACCACGTGGATTGCTCGGCCCGCGTCAAAAGCGAGATCCTGCCCCTGCCAACGGGCGCGCTTTGCCTTGATCCGCCACTTGTTCGCAGCATGGTCGTCGGATTTCCGTCGTAGGCTACGATCATGTAATCGCGCATCGCGGGGATGGCCGCGTCCTGGCGATCGTAGTGGTAGCCTTTCATCGTGATGCCCTTCCAGTCCCGGCCGGAACTGTCCATCGTGATTGTGCCGGGAATCCACTCAGGAATCCGGTCTGGCGTCACGAGTGCTTTCTGCATCTGGCTCCCCCTTTATTGGCGGTCGGGCCGAGTTGGCGGCCCGGCTTTGCGCGTCATCTCTGAACCGTGTCCGTCCGTTCCTCAAGAACGACGCCCGACTGCGTCAGATCGTCGATCTGCTGTTCCGAAAAACCCGCCTCCTTGAGCAGGACACGGCTATGCTGTGCGAACCGGGGCGGGGCGGCGCGGACTTCGCCTGGTGTCCGCGACAGACGTGCCGGAACGCCAGTGCCCTTGTAGCTGCCGACCGACACCACCATGCCGCGATGGCGGGTATGCGGGTGGTCAAGCGCGTCGATCACGTTGCGCACCACGCCTGCCGGGACACCTGCGCGCAGCAGCGCGGGTTCAAGCGCCCGGGCGTCGCTCTCCGCAAGGCGCGCAGACAGGATTTCCGTGATTTCGGCGCGGTGGGCCAGCCGGGCAGCGTTGTCGGCAAAGCGGGGGTCTTGCGGGACGTCGGACAGGCCTAGCACCTCGCAGAGCTTGGCGAACTGGCCGTTGTTGCCAACGGCGAGGTATAACTTGCCGGTTCGGGTTTCGAACATGTCATAGGGCACGATGTTGGGGTGCCCGTTGCCGGTGGCAACCGGGACCTTTCCCGACATGAGGCTGTTTGCAGCTTGCGGGTGCATCATGCTGATGGCGCAGTCGTAAAGTGGCACTTCGATTGCTTGGCCCAGCCCAGAGCGGAACCGTTCGATGATAGCCGCCAGCACCGCATTGCAGGCGATGAGTCCTGTGCCGATATCCACGATGGGCGTGCCCATCCGCGTCGGGCCATTGGCCGGGTTTCCGTTGATGCTCATCAGGCCGGTCATCGCCTGCACCACGGCGTCATAGCCGGGGAAGCCGCCCAACGGGCCATCGGCACCAAAGCCGGTGACGTGACAAAGGATCAGGCGGGGAAAACGGTTCTTGAGCACCGCATCATAGCCGAGACCCCATTTTTCCAAAGCACCGGACTTGAAGTTGTGGACCAGGACGTCGGCGCCTTCGAGCAGGCGCAGGATCACGTCGCGCCCCTCGGGCTTGCCGATGTCGATGGCGATGGAGCGCTTGTTGCGGTTGGCGCCGGAAAAATAGGCGGAAAGCCCGTCGTTGAAGGGCGGGCCCCAGCCGCGCGTCTCGTCCCCTTGCGGAGGCTCGACCTTGATGATCTCGGCGCCATGGTCGGCCAGCGTCTGGGTGCAATAGGGGCCGCCCAGCACGCGGCTGAGGTCAAGGACGCGGATTCCGTCAAGCGCGCCGGGCATCACAACACCTCGCGGTAAAGGGAGGCCACGTCGTCGGCCGTCATGTCGCGCGGGTTGGTGGCCAGCAGCCGGCTGATACCGGTCACGACCTCGTTTGCCATGCCGGGAATGGCGGCCTCGGTCACACCAACCTCGGACAGGCGGGCCTTGAGGCCGCTGGCCTTCAGCATCCGCTCCATTTCCTCGATCAGGGCAAGGGCCGCCGCCGCGTCGGAGTTGAAATGGCGGGCAGGCAAAAGGAGACGCGACAGGCGGGCGTATTCCGCCTCGGCGACGGGCAGGTTGAAGCGCAGGACCGGGCCTGCCACCAGCGCGTTGGCATGGCCGTGCGGAACGTGGAAACCGGTGCCAAGGGGATAGGACAGCGCGTGGATCGCGCCGACGCTGGCGTTGATGAAGGCCATCCCGGCCAGAGTGGCGCCCAGCAACATCGCTTCGCGCGCCTCAAGGTCCGTCGGGGTATCCAGCACGCGGGGCAGGTTCTGGCCCAGAAGGACCAGCGCCTTGTCGGCCAGACCGTCGGAAATAGGGTTCTTGCGGGTGCGGCTGGTTGCGGCCTCGATCGCATGCACCATCGCATCCAGTGCGGTGGCCGCAGTGATCGAACGTGGCATCCCGAGCGTGAGCTTGGCATCCAGAAGGGCGATGTCGGGCAGAAGCTGCGGCGCATAGACCGCCTTCTTCTCGTGGCTCTCCGATGTCAGCACCGAAACCCAGGTCACCTCGGACCCGGTTCCGGCGGTGGTCGGCACCTGGATCAGTGGCAGGCGCTGGCCCCTCACGCGGTCCACGCCGATCATGTCGGCAATCGGCTGGCCGCTGGCCACGGCGACCGCCACGACCTTTGCGGTATCGAGCGAACTGCCGCCGCCCAGACCGATGACGCCGTCGGCGCCGAAGCTAGTCGCGGCCTCAACTGCGGCCTCGACAACCGCGATGGGTGGGTCGGCCTGCACTTTATCAAAGATCTCGGCAGCGATGCCTGCGCCGTTGAGTGCCGCGACCGCCTCACCGGCAAAACCGCAGGCGACGATGCCGGGGTCGGTGATCACGAAGGCGCGGGTGACTGACAGACCTTTGGTCAGGCTGCCAAGCTGGGCGAGGCCGCCGCTCTGGCAGACGATGCTGGGGGTGGCGAGAAAGTTGAAATCCATCATGGGCTCCGGTTCGGTCAGGCGGCAGCAGCATCGCGGATCATGTTCCGCGCGATCAGAACCTGCTGGATCTGGGTGGTGCCTTCGTAGATGCGGAAAAGGCGCACATCGCGGTAGAAGCGTTCGACGGCATATTCGGCCATGTAGCCTGCGCCGCCGTGGATCTGCACCGCCCGGTCGGCCACCCGGCCCACCATTTCCGAGGCATACATCTTGCAGCAGGCGGCATCGGTGGACACGTTCGCCCCGGCGTCCTTGCGCCGGGCTGTTTCCTCGATCATGCAGCGGGCGGCGAAGGCTTCGGTGCGGCTGTCTGCCAGCATGGCCTGAATCAGTTGCTTTTCGGCAATCGGTTCGCCGAACTGGCGGCGCTCCATCGCATAGGCCAGCGCATCGCGGATCAGCCGTTCGGCTGCCCCGACGCAGACTGCCGAGATATGCAGACGCCCCCGGTCCAGCACCTTCATCGCGGTCTTGAAGCCTTGGTTTTCCCGCGCCGGGCCACCAATGATGTTGGCGGCGGGGACGCGGACATCTTCAAGGATCACGTCGCAGGTGTGCGAGCCCTTCTGACCCATCTTCTTGTCGGGCTGGCCCAGCGACAGGCCTTGCGTTCCGGCCTCGACGATGAAGGCGCTGACGCCGGACGATCCCTTTGTCTCGGGATTGGTGCGGGCAAAAACGGTGAAGACATCGGCGCGCGACGCGTTGGTGATATAGCGCTTGGTCCCGTTCAGCACGAAATGGTCACCATCGCGGCGGGCGGTGGTGCGCAAGCTGCCTGCGTCCGACCCAGCATCCGGTTCGGTCAGCGCAAAGGAGGCGATCATTTCGCCGGAAGCCAGCGCGGGCAGGTATTTCGCCTTCTGTTCGGCGGTGCCGTCGATGATGATGCCCTGCGACCCGATGCCGTTGTTGGTGCCGACCAGTGAGCGGAACACCGGCGAGGTCTGACCCAGCACGAAGGCGGCCTGCACCTCTTCGGACATGGAAAGGCCAAGGCCGCCGTATTCCTCTGGGATCGACATGCCGAAAAGGCCCATTTCCCGGATCTCCTGCACCAGCGCGGGCGGGATCGCGTCTTCTTCGGCGACCAGCGCCTCGTTCGGGATCAGGCGTTCCTTGACGAAGCGGTCGAGCGCGTCGAGGAACTGGGCGAGTGTATCGGAGTCTAGGGCCATGGTATTCTCTGGGGTCAGGGGGCTACGGCCGCCACGTGGCGGACAACGTTGATAAGGCGGGGCGCGACATCACTTTCGATCCAGTCGCGCGTCAGGGTCTGCGAGGGGCCGCCACAGTTGAAGGCGACGATGGGCGAGCCGTCGCGTGGGATGAAGGGCACCGCCACCGCGTTCACGTCGCGCTTCCATTCGGTATAGGAGGTGCAGTAGCCACGGGTCTGGTAATCCTCGATCGCCTTTTCGATACCGGGCTGGACGTTTGGCCAGTTCTCGCCTTCGTGCTCGCGCACCTCGTCGATCATCCGGGCGCGCTCGTCCTCGGGGTGGGCGGCGATACAGGCCCGGCCGACTGCGGTGGTGGCCAGCTTGATATGCGCGCCGACTTCGATCGCGAGCGTCACCGCATTGGTGCCCTTGCAGCGTTCCAGATAGACCATCGACAGGCGGTCGCGGCTGGCCATTGCCACCGGCATCCCGGTGTAATCGGCGAGTTC
Organism: Ruixingdingia sedimenti; assembly: GCF_031432425.1. Lineage (NCBI taxonomy): Bacteria > Pseudomonadati > Pseudomonadota > Alphaproteobacteria > Rhodobacterales > Paracoccaceae > Ruixingdingia > Ruixingdingia sedimenti. The sequence goes on from NZ_JAVKPH010000018.1 coordinate 7,311, forward strand.
CTGCATGTAAGGCTTGGCCAGTTGCCGCAGGGGCATCCCAGCAAGGCAGGAAAAGCCCAGTGACAGCACCGGGGGCGCCAACACGTAGCGCGCGGTGTCTGGGTTGTAGCTGAGATACCCCAGTTTGTGCAGCGTGTAGGTCAGCCGTGAGACGGTGGATTTGCTGAGCGCCGCGCGTTCGGCAAGATCGCGGTTGCCCAGCGCCTCGCCCTCACGCCGGAAGGCGCGCAGAAGTTCCAGGCCGCGCGCCAAGGCCACCACGAAGTCGCGGTCCTGTTCGTCATCCTCGGGTTTCTCCTTCCTTGGCCTCACGGTGTCCCTCCTCAAGGACAGATGCTGCGTATTGAATGATCTCTAAAGCAAAGATATGGTCCACGTCAATACTGAGGAATATTTTTCCGCATAGCGGAATAAAGAAGCTGCCCGCCTTATCCCGCTTGCATCAATGGAACAGCGGGTGGCGCTGCCAAGCGAGGACGTGAACATCATGAATAATCTGGATTACCCGCAAATCCGCCACCTCATCGGCAAGGATTGGCTGGCGAGTGCAACTACCGGCGATCGGGCGGTCATCAACCCGGCCAACGGGGTCGAGATTGGCCGAATTCCCCAGGCCACGGCCGAGGATCTGGAGCGTGCGGTGCGCCACGCCGAATCGGCCTTTGCCACTTGGAAGGACCGTTCGCCCACCGATCGTGGCGCGATCCTGCGCCGGTTCGCCGATCTTCTGCGGCAAAACGATGCGATGATCGCCCGCTGGATCACGCTGGATGAAGGCAAGCCGCTAGCCGAAGCGCTGGTCGAGGTGCGCGCGTCCGCCGACCACGTCGACTGGCACGCCGAGGAATGTCGCCGCATCTATGGCCGCATCGTGCCTTCGCGCAATCCGACGGTGCAGCAGTTGGTCGTGCGCGAGCCGGTGGGTGTCTGCCTTGCCATCACCCCTTGGAACTTTCCGCTGAGCCAGGCTGTGCGAAAGGTCGCCGCCGCGCTGGCGTCGGGCTGCACGATGATCCTGAAAGGCCCGGCCGAAGCCCCGGCAGGCTGCCTTGCCATCGCGCGCTTCCTGCAGGAGGCGGGTCTGCCCGAGGGTTGCCTGAACCTCGTCTGGGGCAACTCGGCCTTCATCTCGGAAACGCTTATCGCGCATCCGGTCTTGCGCAAGATCACCTTCACCGGGTCGGTCGAGGTGGGCAAGCATCTAGCCGCGCTGGCCGGGCGGCACATGAAGCGGGCCACGATGGAACTGGGCGGCCACGCGCCGGTGCTGGTCTTCGATGACGCGGATGCCGGAGCGGCAGCGCGGGCTCTGGCGGGCAACAAGCTGCGCAATGCCGGGCAGGTCTGCGTCTCGCCCACCCGATTCTTTGTGCAGGCGGGCATTCACGAGCGGTTCCTTGCGGAGCTGGTCTCGGCGTTTCAGGCCGTGAAGGTCGGTGACGGCCTGGCCGAGGGCACGCAGATGGGACCGCTTTGCCATGCGGGCCGGGTGACGGCGATGGAAAGGCTTGTGGCCGATGCGCGCGACAACGGCGCCGAGGTGCTGACCGGGGGCACCCGGATCGGCAACAGCGGCAGTTTCTACGCGCCCACGATCGTCAACACGCCCGACGACAGCATCGCCCTGATGCGCGACGAGCCCTTCGGTCCGGTCGCGGTCGTGTCGCCCTTCCGCGAGATCGAGGACGGGTTGGCACGCGCCAATGGCCTGCCCTTCGGCCTTGCTTCCTACATCTTCACCAATTCGTTGGAACGGGCCGACCGTGCAGCAGCAGGCTTGCAAGCGGGGATGGTCAGCATCAACCACTTCGGCCTCGCCCTGCCGGAAACGCCGTTCGGCGGCGTACGCGACAGTGGCTATGGCAGCGAAGGCGGGACCGAGACGTTTGACGGCTACCTGTCCACCAAGTTCATCTCGCGCAATTCCGCGCCGGTCCAGTGAGGTCTAACATGTCCGTTGATCTGAACCTGAGTGGTGGCGCGGCCATCCTGACCTTCGACAATGCGCCCTTGAACCTGCTCAGTGCCGAGGTTCGGGCGGGACTGATGCGTGGGATGGACGCGGCGATGGCACAGGGCGCGACCCGCCTGATCGTCACCGGCGCGGGCAACACCTTTGTCGCGGGTGCGGATGCGAGGGAGTTCGGCCTGCCGCCGATCGAACCGCACCTGAACGATGTGCTGCTGCATCTTGCGGGGCTGGCGATCCCGACGATCGCCGCGATCAACGGGGCGGCATTGGGCGGCGGGCTGGAGATCGCGCTAGCCTGCCGATACCGCATCGCCGCGCCCGGCGCGCAGCTTGGCCTGCCCGAGGTGGTTCTGGGCATTGTTCCGGGCGCAGGCGGGACGCAAAGGCTGCCGCGCCTGATCGGCGTCAAGGCGGCGCTGGACATGATCGTGACCGGCAAGGCCATCGCGGCAGGCAAGGCGCTGTCGCTGGGGCTGGTCGACAAGCTTGCGGACAACCCGCTGGCAGTCGCGCTGGCCATTGACGACGCTCTACTTGCCGCAGCGCGAGGGCCGGACGAGCAACCCGCGCCCCAAGTGGATGAGGACGCCGTGGCCGCTATGCTGGCTCATGCGAAGCGGCGCCTGACCGGCCAGATTGCGCCGCCAATCGCCGTGGGTCTGGTCGCGGCCAGTGCCACGCTGCCGCTGGCCGAAGGGCTGGCGCGAGAACGGGCGGCGTTTTTGGACCTGCGCGCCTCGGCTCAGGCGCGCGCGCTCAGGCATGTGTTCTTTACCGAACGGGCGGCTGGCAACCGTGGGCGCGACTATCCCAGACCGGCGCGCGATATAGCGACGGCCATTGTCGTCGGCGGCGGCAACATGGGGGCCTCCATCGCCTACGCCTTCGCAACCGGAGGCATCGCGGTGACGATTGTCGAGCGTGACGCGACGGCGGCGGGGCGGGCCGAGGACAATCTTCGCAAGCTGGTTGATCAGGGGGTCGCCCGTGGCACGCTGTCTGCAATCGACGGCGAAGCCGTTCACGGCCGCCTGACCACCGTAGCCGGATACGACAACCTGCCACCCGCCGATCTGGCCATCGAGGCGGCATTCGAGGATTTTGACGTCAAGCGCGCGATCTTTGCCGAGCTTGAGGCCGCCCTGCCGCCAGAAACCATCCTGGCCACCAACACCTCATACCTTGACGTGAACCGCCTCGCCGATGACCTAAAGAACCCGACGAGGTTCCTCGGGCTGCATTTCTTCAGCCCGGCCCATGTCATGAAGCTCTTGGAGATCGTGAAGGGCGAGCGCACCTCGCCCGAAACACTTGGCGCGGGTTTCGCGCTGGCACGGCGGTTAGGCAAGGTTCCGGTCCTGTCGGGTGTGTGCGACGGCTTCATCGGCAACCGCATCCTGACGCGCTACCGGCAGGAGGCGAACCTCTTGCTGGTCGAGGGCGCCTTGCCGGCCGAGATCGATGCCGCGATGCAGGGCTTCGGCATGGCGATGGGGCCTTATGAGGCGCAGGACATGTCCGGCCTGGACATCGCTTACGCCAACATCCGGCGGCAGAACGCTGGCGCCACCCCGCGTCACGTCCCGCTGGTGGAACGGCTGGTCGAGGATCACAAGCGCCTTGGCCGTAAGACCGGCGCGGGGTGGTATGATTACGGCGCAGAGGGCAAGCCCGTGGTGTCGGCACTGGTGACGGAGGAGATCCACCGGGTCTCGGCCGAAGCGGGCAAGACGCGGCGCAGCTTTACCGCAGAGGGGATCGTCGAGCGGATCACCCTGGCGATGATCGCCGAGGCCTGTGCCATCCTTGACGAAGGCATCGCCGAACGGCCGCAGGACATCGACCTGGCGCTGGTGCATGGCTACGGCTTTCCGCGCTGGCGCGGCGGGTTGATGCATCATGCCGACAGCCTTGGGGCGAAAGACCTGCTGGCGCGCTATGCGGCGCTGGCCACGGCCGATCCGCAGGGATGGGCGGTGCCGCCGCTGCTGGCGCGTCTGGCCGCAAAGGGGCTGACCCTGGACAGCCTGAACGCCGCCAAGGCCAACGCCTGATCCCCGCGCCCCAGCCCGGACCGCCCCCGCGCCGCACTGGGGGCGCGAAACAGCAAGAAGATGCTACGCGGCAAGCAAGCACGTTCAATACGCGGTACCGCCAATGGCTGTAGCGTCTCGTGATCAGGGATATTCCGTGCCCCCCTGTGCCGATGGAGGATCGGACGGAGGCGAGGAAAGGCAGGAACACCACCATTGGAGGATAAAATGGCAATCAGCAAGGAAGCCGATACACTGCGTGCGCTCTATCAGAGCTGGACCGACCAAATGGTCGCGAACCCCGGCCTGACCATCGCCAACCTGCGCAGCATGTTCGACGAATGGGGCCAGCCCGCGCTGGAACCGGAGAACGTCACCTACAAGAGCGACCATGTCGGCGGGGTCGAGGCGATCTGGGCCCTGCCCGTGGGCGCCGACGCCAAGCGCGTGATCGTTTATACTCATGGCGGCGGGTTTGCTGTTGGTTCGGCCGACAGCCACCGAAAGATGGCGGGCCATCTTGCTAAAGTGCTGGGCGTGACCGCCTGCATTCTGCACTATCGCCGTGCGCCGGAACACCCCTTCCCCGCCCAGATCGAGGATGCCGTGGCCGCTTACAAAGCGCTGCTGGCCCAAGGGTTCGAGGCGAGGAACATTCTGACTGCAGGCGACAGCGCGGGTGGCAACCTCGCCATCGCTTCGGTGCTGAAGTTCCGCGACCTTGGCCTGCCCCTTCCGGGTGCGGTCATCGCCTATTCGCCCTGGCTTGACATGGCGCTGCGCGGCAAGACGTTGGAAACCAACGCCGCCACCGATGCGCTGGTCGGCAAGCCGATCCTTGAAGCGATGGCCGGCATGTTCCTCGGCGGCGCGACCGATCCGCTGAACCCGCTGGCCAACCCGCTGGAAAACGATTTCACCGGCTTCCCGCCGCTCTACATCACTTGCGGCGGGGCCGAGACGCTGCAAAGCGATTCCGAGTCGCTGGCCGCCAAGGCCAAGTCGCAGGGCGTGAACGTCGCACTCTCGGTGGTGCCGGGGATGCAGCACGTCTTCCCGGCCCTGTCGGGCCGCGCCCCCGAGGCCGATCAGGAACTGGCACGCATCGCCGCTTGGTATCGCGCCCTCTGATCCGACTGCCCCGCGCCGCCAGCTGGCGCGGGGCAGCAACAAATATCATCACAGTCAACCGGCCTTTCACCCGCTTTTCGCGGGGCGGCAGTGCCATGCTCTGGGAGGAGTATCATGACCAAATCTGTTGAAACCACAAAGACCAAGGGCGCCGATTTCGATGCTGTCGTCATCGGTGCGGGCTTCGGCGGTCTCTATTCCGTCTACAAATTGCGCAATGAACAGGGCCTGAACGTCAAGGCCTTCGACAGTGCAGGCGATGTGGGTGGCACCTGGTACTGGAACCGCTATCCCGGCGCGCTGTCGGATACCGAAAGCTTCGTCTACCGCTATTCCTTCAGCGGCGAGCTTTTGCAAAAGGGTCGCTGGAAGACCCGCTATCTTACCCAGCCCGAAATCCTCGCCTACATGAACGAGGTTGCAGACACCTACGACCTGCGCCGCAGCTTCCAGTTCAACACTCGTGTCACCGCGACCCATTTCAATGACGAAACCGGGCTGTGGCATGTGACAACCGACAAGGGCGAGACGGTCACCGCGAAATACTTGATCACGGCGCTTGGCCTGCTGTCCGCGACGAACACGCCGAAATACAAGGGCATTGACAGCTTCAAGGGCCAGATGCTGCACACCGGCTACTGGCCCGAGGGTGTCGAACTCAAGGGCAAGCGCGTCGGCGTGATCGGCACCGGCTCGACCGGGGTTCAGGTCATCACCGCGACCGCTCCGATTGCCGGGCATCTTACGGTATTCCAGCGCTCGCCCCAATATGTCGTGCCGATCGGCAACACGCCCCAGGACGAGGCGACGATCGCCCAGCAAAAGGCCAACTACGACGACATCTGGAAACAAGTGAAATCCTCGGTCGTGGCCTTCGGCTTCGAGGAAAGCACCGTGCCTGCGGAAACCGCTTCGCCTGAAGAACGCGAACGCGTGTTCGAGGCCGCATGGCAGCGCGGCGGCGGCTTCTACTTCATGTTTGGAACGTTCTGCGACATTGCGACCAGCCAGATCGCAAATGACGCGGCTGCCGACTTCATCAAGAAGAAAATCAAGGAAATCGTGAAGGATCCCGCAACCGCAAAGGCGCTGACGCCGCGCGACATCTATGCCAAGCGCCCCTTGTGCGGGAACAACTACTATGAGGTCTACAATCGGCCCAACGTCACCCTCGCCGATGTAAAGGCCGACCCGATCGCCGAGTTCACCGCGACCGGTATCCGGCTGGAAAGTGGCGCGGAGCATGAGCTGGATGTGGTGATCTTCGCCACTGGCTTTGACGCGGTGGACGGCAACTACGTCAAGATGGACATGCGCGGCCGCGGCGGCGTCACCATGCGCGACAAGTGGAAGGACGGCCCCCTGGGCTATCTGGGCATGATGGAGACGGATTTCCCGAACCTCTTCATGATCCTTGGCCCGAATGGCCCCTTCACCAACCTGCCGCCGAGCATCGAAACGCAGGTCGAGTGGATCGCCGACACCATCGAGATGATGGAGGGCAAGGGCCTGAAGGCCATCGAGCCGACCGAGGCCGCCCGGGACGAATGGGTCACGCTCTGCCGGACAATTGCGGACATGACCCTATTCCCGAAAGCCGAAAGTTGGATCTTCGGTGCGAACATCCCCGGCAAGAAGAACGCGGTGATGTTCTACATGGCGGGCATCGGCAATTACCGCAACGCGATCAACGCGGTGAAGGATGGTGGTTACCAGACCATGATCTTCGACCGCGAGATGGCAAGCGCCTGAAGCTACGGAACGCGCGGCGGGCCGGGCAGGATTGTGCCCGGCCCGCCATGCGCCAAGAAAACCACACAGCAATAAGGGAGAGAGTCTGTGGGACGTGTATCGGGAAAAGTCGCCCTCGTGACGGGCGCAGCAATGGGGATGGGCAAATCCCACTCCGAACTTCTGGCGCGGGAAGGCGCGCATGTCTTCGTCACCGACCGCGACGTGGCGGCGGGTGAGGCGGTTGCCAAGGGCATTGTGGCAGCAGGTGGCAAGGCCGACTTCATCAAGCATGACGTGGCAAGCGAAGCCGACTGGGCCAACGCCATTGCCACTGTGCGTGCCAAGGCCGGGCGGCTGGACATCCTTGTCAACAACGCGGGCGTGCTGATCTTGAAGCCCCTGCACGAAACAACGCCCGAGGAATTCGACCTGACGATGAACGTCAACGTGAAGGGCGTCTATCTGGGCATCCGCGCGGCCGTGCCGCTGATGAAGGAAGCGGACAAGGCCTCGATCGTGAACATTTCGTCGATCTACGGCATCGTCGGTGCGGCAATGGCCGGGGCCTATATCGGTTCCAAGGGTGCTGTGAGGATGCTGACCAAATCCTGTGCCGTCGATCTGGCAGATACCGGGATCCGGGTGAACTCGATCCACCCCGGCGTCATTGACACGCCGATGACCAAGGATCTGCTGCACGCCGATCCGGCCACGCGGCAGGCGATCCTGGGCTGCACGCTCCTCAAGCGTCCGAGCAAGCCCGAGGAAGTGTCGAACGCGGTGCTGTTCCTTGCTTCGGACGAAGCCTCGTTCGTCCATGGCGCCGAGATCGTCGTGGACGGTGGCTACACCGCAAACTGACGCACATGACTGCCCTGTCCGCCCAGCACGACCGGGCGGACAGGGGATGTGAGAAAGGAAGCTCTCCCATGAAGGTTCTGGTGCCTGTCAAACGGGTGATCGACTACAACGTGAAGGTCCGCGTGAAGGCGGATGGCACGGGTGTCGATCTGGCCAATGTGAAGATGTCGATGAACCCCTTTGACGAGATTGCCGTGGAAGAGGCGATCCGTCTGAAGGAGAAGGGCATCGCGACCGAGGTCGTGGTCGTCTCCATCGGCGTCAAGCAGGCCCAGGAAACGCTGCGGACCGCGCTTGCGATGGGGGCCGACCGCGCCATCCTGATCGAGGCGACGGACAACCTGCATGTGGACATCGAGCCCTTGGCCGTGGCCAAGCTGCTGGCGGCCGTGGTGAAGGAAGAAAAGCCGGGCCTCGTCCTTTGCGGCAAGCAGGCGATCGACAACGACATGAACGCCACCGGCCAGATGCTATCGGCGCTTCTCGGCTGGAGCCAGGCGACCTTCGCCTCGGAAGTGTCGATCAACGGCGACCAAGCCAAGGTCACCCGCGAGGTGGACGGCGGTCTGCAGACGATCACAGTCAAGATGCCGACGATCATCACCGTCGACCTGCGCCTGAACGAGCCGCGCTATGCCTCGCTGCCGAACATAATGAAGGCCAAGGCCAAGCCGCTGGCGACCAAGACGCCTGCCGACTACGGCGTGGACGTGAGCCCGCGGCTGTCGGTCGTCAAGACCGTGGAACCGGCGGGCCGCAAGGCGGGCGTTAAGGTCGGCTCGGTGGCCGAGCTGATCGCAAAACTCAAAGACGAAGCAGGGGTGATCTGAGATGGCCGTTCTTCTTCTTGCCGACGTTGCTGACGGGAAACTCGCGACCGACCAGGTGGCGAAGGCGTTGACCGCGGTGAAATCGCTGGGTCCAGTGACCGTGCTGGTCGCGGATCCCGATGCAGCGGCCGCTGCGGCCGAGACCGCGACGCTGGAAGGCGTGGCGAAGGTACTACTGGCCGAGGACGGGGCCTACGCGCATGGCCTGGCCGAGCCCACCGCCGCGCTGGTCGTGTCGCTGGCCGGTGACTACGAGCACATCGTCGCCGCCTCGGGCGCATTGTCCAAGTCGGTCCTGCCCCGCGTGGCAGCCCTGCTGGACGTCATGGTGATCTCGGAAGTGCTGGCGGTGCATGACGCTGCGACCTTCGACCGGCCAATCTATGCCGGGAACGCGATCCACACGGTCAAGACCTCGGATACGAAGAAGGTGCTGACCATCCGCACCGCGACTTTCGATGCGGCGGGCAAGGGCGGTAACGCCCCGGTCGAGAAGGTCTCGGCCTCGGTCGACAGCGGGCTGTCCGCCTGGGTCGAGGATAAGGTCGCGTCCCCCGACCGTCCCGAGCTGACGTCGGCCGGGATCGTGGTCTCGGGCGGACGTGGCGTGGGCTCGCAGACCGAGTTCGCGCTGATTGAGAAGCTCGCGGACAAGCTGAACGCCGCTGTCGGTGCCTCGCGCGCCGCGGTGGACTCGGGCTTTGCGCCGAACGACTGGCAAGTCGGGCAGACCGGCAAGGTCGTGGCTCCGGACCTTTACGTCGCCGTCGGCATCTCGGGTGCGATCCAGCACCTCGCCGGGATGAAGGATTCGAAGGTCATCGTCGCGATCAACAAGGACGAAGAGGCCCCAATCTTCCAGGTCGCCGACTATGGATTGGTCGCAGACCTGTTTACCGCCGTGCCGGAAATGATCGAGAAGCTGTAAGTTGCCACACTCGGAGCACCAACATGACCGACGTCTTCATCTGCGACTACATCCGCACGCCGATCGGGCGCTATGGCGGGGCGCTCTCATCGGTGCGCCCCGACGATCTGGCGGCCATTCCCCTGCGAGCGCTGATGGACCGCAACGCGGGTGTGGACTGGGCGGCGGTCGATGACGTGATCTTCGGCTGCGCCAACCAGGCGGGCGAGGATAACCGCAACGTGGCGCGGATGTCGCTGTTGCTGGCGGGGCTGCCGGTCGGCGTCACCGGGACCACGATCAACCGGCTTTGTGGCTCGGGAATGGACGCGGTGCTGACCGCGGCGCGCCAGATCGCCGCCGGCGAGGCGCAGCTAGTCATCGCGGGCGGTGTCGAAAGCATGAGCCGCGCCCCCTTCGTAATGCCCAAGGCCGACAACGCCTTTTCTCGCAACGCCGAGATCTGCGACACCACCATCGGCTGGCGGCTGATCAATCCGGCGATGCACGCGGCCTACGGCACGGATTCGATGCCGCAGACCGGGCAGAACGTGGCGGATGACTACGGCATCAGCCGCGAGGCGCAGGACGCGATGGCACTGTCCAGCCAGGCCAAGGCGTCGGCTGCGCAAGTCAACGGGCGCCTCGCGGCTGAGATCACCCCTGTCACGATCCCGCAGCGCAAGGGCGAGGCGCTGGTGGTAGACCGCGATGAGCATCCCCGCGCGACAACGGCCGAGGCGCTGGCAAAGCTGCGGTCACTGTTCCCGAACGGCTCGGTCACGGCGGGGAACGCGTCGGGCGTCAACGATGGCGCCGCGGCGCTGATACTGGCCAGCGCCGACGCCGCCCGCGCGCATGGCCTGACGCCGATCGCCCGCGTCCTCGGCGGGGCGACCGCGGGCGTGCCGCCGCGCATCATGGGCATCGGCCCGGCACCCGCGAGCCAGAAACTGATGGCGCGGCTGGGGCTCTCCCAGGCAGATTTCGACGTGATCGAACTGAACGAGGCCTTCGCCGCGCAAGGCGTGGCCACGCTGCGCCAGCTCGGGATCGCCGACGATGACCCTCGGGTGAACCGCAACGGCGGGGCCATCGCGCTGGGTCACCCCTTGGGCATGTCGGGTGCGAGGATCACCGGCACGGCCGCGCTGGAATTGCGCCACATCAACGGCAGACGCTCACTCTCTACCATGTGCATCGGCGTGGGGCAGGGCATCGCCATCGCGCTGGAACGCGTGTGAGTTGCCCGCTCTCCTGTCCAGTCAGATCGAATCCTTGAGGAGGCGAAGTGCATAGGGGGCAGCCTTCCCGGGTGGCGGTCACGCGATTGTCGCCGCTAAGGGAGATTGCACATGGTCGAGATTGTCAGGGGCAAGGACGTCACCATCCCGTTCCATGCGTCGTTGTGCGTCCACCCTGCCTATCATCCATCCCCAAGTTCTGTTGATCTACGTGCAATTCAGAAAATCGCGAAAGACCAATCCTACCGCTGCCAGTGACCTATTTTGGCGATCATAAACGGCTCGTTTGAAGATAACCCGCTCATTGCTGTAACGCTCGGCAACCGATCAGGAAGGCGCGAAAGGCTTACAGATATCCGCAACGGCCCTTGAACCATGCCACTTAGGTTCTCGGTCTCACCCAGATTGTCGCGCAATAATTTAGGCAAGGTCGCACGGCCAACCCTGCCATCGGCTCGCTTCCTGCGCTTACATGCCATTCGTCTTAACCGCGGCGAACAGCCGCTTTCCGCCCCAAACGACACACGCGGGGTGCTCGCATCCGTCGGGATGTATCTCCAGCTCAAGGCAGGACCCGGATCTGCGCATTCCGGTATCCCGCAGCCATCTCGCGCAGCGCTGTAGGCTCAAGCACCTCGACCGCATCCCCCCACTTGGCAAGATGCCAAGCCATCTCGACGAGACCGCTGGCCTCGAAGCTGACCAGTAGGCTGCCGTCTTCTTCCTCGACCATGTCCTGCGTGGGGTGGAATTCAAACTCCCGGGCCGTGGCCGCAGCGGCAGGCGCAAAGCGCCAGACGACCCGAGTGAACTCTGCGTCCAGATGAAACGATCCGAACGATTTCGCAGCGTAGGCCTCGAGATCGAAGCCCGGATCCCTCTTGAACCACTCGTTGGTGATCTCTGCTTTTTCGATACGATCCATACGGAAGCGGCGCAGGTTGGCGTCAGCAGCCACGTCACGCGCAACCAGATAGTGCCTCGTGCCAAGCAGAACGCCGTAGGGTTCGATCAGGCGCCTGCGCGGCTTGGGGTCCTTCGCTCCCTGGTACTGGATAAATATCCGAAATGGCCCTCGCAACGCGGCAGAGACATAGTTCAGCACTTGCGGGCAGGTTTTAACCTTCGGGCCTGGACGGCAAGCATAGCCTTTGGCTTCGAGGATCACCTCGACATCCACCTCCATCCGCCGCGCCTGACTGGACGGCAAGGTTGCGACCAATCGATCCCGTAAAGAGCGCAGCGCATCCACTTCCATGCTCGCCCCCTCGCGTTCAGCCCGCCTAATGCTCGCCTCGAGCGCGACCAGTTCGTGGTTGTAGAGACCCTGCATGCCCAACATGCTGGTGTCGTGAAGTTTCCAGTGCCGGCGCCTCTCGCTGTCTGTCTGATGTTCGAGGCTCGGGAAGACGTCCCTTAGCGCATAGATCATGCGCTGGGCTGTTCGCTCGTTGACCCCGAACTCCTCCGCCACCTGCTTCACGGTGATGCCGCCATACCGGCTGGCCGAAAGCCCCGCCAGCTTCAACAGGTCCTGTGCCTTCGTGAACGACATGGCGCTCTGTCCCCGACAGTTCTTGACGTAGTGGCTAAGTTATAATGCAGGCGAGGTCGATTCGTCCCAACGATGCTGTTCAATTGAACAATTTGGCAGTGGTCCCTGCGCCAGAAACGTGGCGGCCCGACTTCAGCCGTCGCGCACCTCGGAGCCGCTGCCTCGCTCCGAGCCCTACGGCCTTGGCAACCCCATGGTGATGGAGCGCATCACCTCGACAGCAGAACTGGAGCCTGCATGGCACTACCGCAAAGAGCATTTTTCACCTTGCACGAAACCGCCTCTCGGTGGGGCTGCACCATCGCCGACATTGGCGGCTGGGCCACCGAGGGAAAGTTGGACATCGTCACTGGCATCCCCCTCGCCATCTGCGGCGAGGAAAAGATCTCCGGCAAGATCACGATCTCACCCATGGACATGCTGCCGCTCTTTCGTCGCACCGGAACGGGACCAACAACGATCAAACTGCGCCGGATCAAGCCGGAACGCTCCGAGGGCTGGTGCTATGTCACCGAACCCGCCGACGGCGTCGAGGTTTCGATCGCGGATCTGCTGATCAGCGGCCAGGACGTCTTGCGGTTTGAAGATGAACACGACCTGCTGCGCCGGATCGGTGGCGGGACGGGCGCGCTATCGCCCTACGACTGGGAGGGGATGTATGTGGCCCTGTTGCAGCGTATCCATGAACGCGGCATCCCCGAGACACAGGCAGAACTCATCGGTGAACTGCAGGACTGGTTCGCTGACGTTGCCGAGAACGGTGAGGTCCCGGACGAAAGCACCATCCGCCGCCGCCTGCGCCCTTTCTGGCGCGTCCTTCGCGGCGAGAAGTAAGCAAGCCCGCGCGTCTCAGGCCCGCCGTGCTTCTTTCTCGGCATCTGCGTCATGCACGATCTTGGGCCGTGGCCGGAACATACCGGCCACAGCATTCACCCCCGCGCGTAGGGGAGAGTCCATCAAATGCGCGTAGCGCAGCGTCGTCTGCATCTGACTGTGGCCCAGCAACTTGCCGATCATCTCCAGTGATGCGCCACCGCTGACCAGAAGCGAGGCGAAGGTGTGGCGCAAATCATGGATACGCACATCCAGCAGATCAGCCTCGCGCTGCACCTTGTTCCAGAACCGGCGGATTTCCTTGACGGGCTGTCCCGGCACATCGCCGGGGAAGAGCCATGGGTTGCCCTTGGGCACGACCAGCGCGCGCTGCCGGACAATCGCCGCCACATCGGCAGAGATCGGTACCCGGTGGATCTTGCGCTGTTTTGTGGTGGCGGCTGGCTTTGACCAGATGCCGAGCTCGAGGTTGAACTGCTCGAATTGCGCCTGACGCACCTCGCCCACCCGGGCACCGGTCAGCATGCAGATACGGATGATCCCAGCCGCCCGCTGATCCTCGGCCGCATCCAGCACTTCAGCCAGCCGGCCGATTTCTTCGTAGGATAAAAAGCGCTCGCGCGCGGTCTCGACGCGCTTCTTGAATCCGGCGGCAGGATTATCCGTGCGCCAGCCCCACTGGACCGCGAGATTGAACATCTTGCGCAGCACCTCGCCGATCCGGTTTGCTCGCACCGGCGTCGGCTTGCGCCCCTGCAGTTTGCGTGCGCGATTATTTGGCTTGGCCTTCGAGGGCCGCGCCCTGCCTTCGGCAATGAGGCTCAAGAGCTTCGTCACATCATGCGGGGTGATTTCCGTCACCAGCTTGTTGCCCCAATGTGGCGCGACAAGCTTGGTGAGGAAGGATTTGTGATCAGATGCGCTCAATGGCGCGAGAGCAGAGGCATGCTCGGCCAGATAGCGATCAATCATGTCCTTGAAGCGGGGGGCCTCACGCAGCGTATCGCGTTCTCCCAGCGGGTCCGTCCCTTCATCGACAAGGCGGCGCAACTCGCGCGCCCGCTCTCGTGCGGCGGTCACGCTCCATTCAGGCCAACGCCCGATCGCCATACGGCGCTGACGCCCCGCGAAGCGATAATCCATCACGAAGGACCGCTCGCCCGACGGCATGACGCGGATGGAAAGTCCTCGGATTTCCGTGTCGAAGACCTGGTAGGCCCGATCCTTCTCCGGGATCTGCTCGCGCACGGTTTTATCGTTCAATCGCAATCTGTTGACCATGTTCATGCCTCCTTCTGCGCATGACACAGGCGTGAATACGCAGGCTTATCAAGCGAAGCATGCGCCTCCGACCGGCACATAGGCGGTGACCGGCATTGATGCGCCGAACCCTTGCCGGTCATTGAAAACACGAGAGAAAATCAGAGGCTGCTGCGATTCCTGTCAGCGAATCAGCGGCCCACACAGTCGGGCGACACTCCGAATAGCCCGGCTTGAAGGCCATCCTCGGGCATGATGCGCCCCAAACGAAGGTCGATTTTGTAAATTCCGTTTGAAATCAATGACCGGCAAGGGACTGAACCCCTTGCCGGTTGGCCGGATACGCCTGAAAGGCCGTCAAACACGCTGAAACACGGCGAAATCTTGTAAATTGACCGGCTGAGGGCACCTCCGACGCCCTGTGAGACACTTCGCGGGGCGTTGGCAAGCTCGGCGGCACTGCAGCCGATCACCGCCGATTCCACAAAAATACAATGATATCAATGACCGGCAGCGTTTTGGCGCATCACCGCCGGTCTCTGCCTTCCCGCCACCCTTCATGCTCTGCGCTTCTGAAGCCCTGAACTGTGCCCTTGCCGGGTGAAACCCAGGAGAACCCAGATGCCAGACCTTGGAACTGTGCCACGATCGAGCGGCACCCATCGCCTCATGAGCGGCTGGATCAGCCGCCTCGACCTTGCTCTTGAGCTTGGGGTCACCGTCGAAACCCTGCACCGCTGGGAGAAAATCCGCTTCGGCCCGCCCTGCGTGCGCGCCGGTCGGAAGATCTACTATCGCCGGGATGCGGTGCAGGACTGGCTGATGCAGCAGGAAACCCCTGCCCCTCGCCGCGCGGGGTCGCGCAGATGAGCATTCCCCTGCCCTTCCGCAAGCCCAGCGCCCGCGATCGCGCGCGCCAGGCCTGGATCGACGAGCGCCGGCGCGAAGCGCGCATTGTTGTGTCCGATGTCGTGAACCATTCCGACCATCTGCTGCGTCTGGCCTGCAATGTGCTGGTCCGGCATGGCGAGACAGCGGAGGAGCGCGAGGACGCACGGATCCTGCTCGTCGTCCTCGATGCCAAGTCGCCCGGGCGCGCGGAGCGTCATCGAACAGACCGGGAGGGCGGCCGATGAAGCGGCGCGGCACACCCGAGGCAGATCTGCAGCGCGCTGTGGTCACGGCGCTGCGATTTGCGCTGCCCAAGGGCGCAATCATTCACCATTGCCCCAACGAGATCACCGAGGCTGGGCCGCGCGGTGCAAAGCGGCAGGCGATCCTCGTAGGCATGGGCGTCCATCCCGGCTTTGCCGATCTGATGGTGCTCTGCGCTGGGCGCGTCCTTTTCCTCGAGCTGAAATCCCTCAAGGGGCGGCTAAGCCCAGCGCAGGAGGCGTTTCGAGACGCCGTTACCGCGCAGGGCTTTGGCTGGACGCTGGTGCGATCACTCGACGATGCGTTGGGCGCCATCGCGGATCACGGCTTCACCACGCGTATCGCGGCCCCAAACCGGAGGCCTGCGCCATGAGCCATGCCGCCACCAACTGGGCCATCCAGCAGCGGGGGCTGAAGCCCACGACCAAGATCGTGCTCTGGCACCTCTGCGATCGGTTCAATCCGGATTTCGGCTGCTTTCCCTCCCAAGAGCAGCTGGCCGAGGATTGCGAAATCAGCCGATCGACCCTGAACGAGCATTTGGCCCTGCTCGAGACCGCCGGCCTGATCCGCCGCGTGCAGCGGCTTAATCCTAGCAACAAGCGGCAGATGCCCACCCGCTACATCTTGGCCTTCGAGCCGGGCTTTACCCAAGATAAGCCAGCTCCGTGTCCGGAAACCGGACATGGCAGCGCCGCACAAGACGACCTGCCTTTCGCGCGCCCCGAAAACGCTGACGAAATTGCCACATCGCCGGTGGATAGCCAGTCCCCGTGTCCGGAAACCGGACGCGGAGCCGTGTCCGATTTTGACCCCAAGCCGTGTCCGGAAAATGCCCCGAGCCGTGTCCGAAATCCGGACAGTAACCTTGTAAGAGAACCAGTAAGTAAACCAGTAAAGGAGGAGGAGGGCGCGGGCGCGCGCGACGGCGTCGATGAGGCGTTGTTCGGATCGCTGCTCGCGGCACTGGGGTTCGACCCTGACGGCCCCCTGCCCGGCTGGTGGCAGGGCTGGCCACCCCGTGAGCATGTTCGGCGCTGGCAAACTGACCTTGGGCTAAGCGAGGCCGACATCCTCGAGGTGGCAGAGGCGTCGCGGCAGGAACACCCCGAGCCACCCGATGGCCCCAAGGCGCTGGACCGTGTGATGCAGAGGGCCGCCCAGCGCAAGGCGGATGATGCGTCGCGAAAACGGCGCAAGCCGAAGACGGCAGCAGCGCAGGAACCCCGACCAATCACGGAGCTGCCGGTCTTCTATGCCGAGATGGTCAACTCCGATCGCTACGTGCCCGTCAGCGCGATCTCCAATTCTATGCGGGACGCCATGCTTGCCCGTGGGCTGGTGACGGCCGAGCGCCTCCGTAAGCGGGGGATCCGATGAAACACGATCGCAGTTTGCATGCTCGCGCTGGGCGGGTCGGGCCGGGCCACCCGAAGCGGTCCATGTCGGTTCAGCAGGCGTTAGAATGGGCCTTCCGTGTAGAGCATGCCCAGCTTGATCTACCTGAGCCGCCCGATCCAGAACGCGAGCAGGGGTTTGGCTTTGGCCTCGAATACGTACTACTGCAGCGCGCTATCCTCGGCTGCAAGGTCGATGGCGGGCAGTACAAGATCGGCAGCTACACCCATGAGGATGCCGAGGTGATTGCGGCTACCATCGCTGGAATCCCGGACAGCCTCGGCGGAAAGCGCATGGCTATACGCGTGGCCGAGCTCGCACGCGCTGGGCTGACGCCGGACTGGATGCCAGGGGCCGTCCCGCGTTGTGTGCCGGTCGAAATGAAGCGCAACCAGCATGGAGAACGGGCCACTACCGTGGTGGTCGGGACCGAGCGCGTGCTGTCACGTGGAAAAGTGCGAACGGTGGAGGTGCTCGCCTGCCCAGTGACGTTTTCGCCACATCCGCAGAACATCGAAGCAGCGCGACGAGCTTACTCAGATTGGCGCGGAGCGGTTGGGTGGGTACGCGAGGGCTTGCTGGCCGGGGGCCTATTGCGGGAAATTTCGATCACCGATGCGATGCCGAGGAGAACACCGTGGGAAACATGATGGACCGAGAGCAATCGCGCGCAACGCTATTTACAAGACCCCCTTTGGCAGACCAAAATACGCAAATAACTGGGTAGCATCGCAGAGCTCTAGTGAATCAGAAACTAATCGCATTGGAAAAGATGCTTGACTGATCTTGCGCGTGTCTTTGACTTGGCAAACCTTCGACGAGCTTATCGCTGGACGATGTCAAACCCTGACGCAGCATACAAGTCTTATTTCCGTGACTCTTATGAAGCCTTCGCTATTGCCCCCGACAGCCATCTCAAATGGATCAGGGCTGAAGGCCTGAAAGACCGCTACGAGGTTTCCCATGCTTCCAAAGTTTTAGTGCCCAAGCCTTCTGGCGCCCTCAGGGCAATAACTTTGCTAAAAGTCGAGGACCAGATTGTCTATCAAGCTATAGTAAATATAATTTCTGAAGAACTCAAAAAGGAAACAAAACATCGCTATGAGAAGCGCGTATTTGCGCATCTTTATGCGGGCAAATCGTCCAAGTTCTTCAATATCAAGTGGCAGCGGAGCTATAGAAAATTTTCGAATTGCCTGCGTGACCATCACTCGCACGGATATAATCATATTGCCAATTTTGACTTGGCGTCGTTCTATGACTCTATTGATCACCATGTTCTAGTTCACTTCTTGAAGGAGCTAAGTATCGACGAGGACACCATCGAGTACTTGATGCTCTGCCTTCGAAAATGGACTTCCACGACATGGAGCAATGGGCCGACAAACATCTACCACGAGCACGGTATACCACAGGGACCACTCGCCTCTGGCATGCTCTCGGAGGCAGTTCTCCAACATTTGGACAAGGCCGGAGAACAGGGCGCGCGGCGTATTTTCTATCTTCGGTATGTTGACGATATAAAGATTTTGGCGAAGGCTGAAAAAGATCTTCGCGCAAAGCTTATCAAGTTAGACATTGCATCCAAAGAGATTGGGCTTTTCCCCCAGACGGCTAAAATAAATATTCGTAAGGTCGGCGATCCTGAAGCCGAGATCAAATCCGTCAGTCGACCGCCTGAGCCCTCAGTTATTCCTGCCGTCGACCAGAAGAAGCTAACAGTGCGTGTTCTTGAGCTATGTCGTCGTGGTCGCGTCGTTTCATCAGACTCGACGCGCTTTAAATATCTTCTGGCCAAAGTAAATCCGAACCATCGGTTAAATTCGCGGCTCATTAAGGTTCTTCAGTCTCATCCAGAATATGCGCCCAATATTGCCTCCTACATTGCGAAGTACACAAAGGTACCTGCGGGCATGGCAGCCGATATCAAGGCCTATCTCGATGATCAGGAGCTCTATCATTCTGTTCTGGCTGTCATCCTTGACGCTTGTCTGGGGCGCCTCCCGACGCCATTCGACGATGAGGTTGGAAAGGCCGCTGCAAATCGGCTTCTGCGTCCGAAGAGAGGAGCATTGCCGCTTCAGCCAACCTACAAATCATCCTTGATTTCGTGGGCGCTTGCTACGCGCAGACTCAAGTTCACGGAATACGAGATGATTATCGCAGCAGAATCTGACTGGTGGATCAAAAAACGCTCGGTAAGCGCCTTAACTTCGGATACTTTCGATGCGGAAAGTTATAACTCATTTCTTAATTCTCGACTGCGCGAAAATGAATCGGAAGTGGCCAGAATTTGTGCGGCGAAGATTCTTGAAGGTGGCGACAAACTTCTTAAACCTCACGGATCTATTGAAACAACGGCAAAGCACGTTCTTAGAGCAGCAAAGCTCATACGAGTTGTCGGTGCGCCGGACAGCCGATTACCAGAAATTATCGCTTTTATTCTAGATCGAAAACCCACGGCTTTTGACTGGAAGACTCTTTTTGGGTCAGGGCATAGACATGCTGAACGAATGATGATTTTGCTTAAACGGGATCGTGAGGCTAACATTGAGAAGTTCCTTGTACATTTGGATAGCTGGTGCGACCTCCTTTGCGCTGAAATTTACCATCGACTTAAGCCGGGAAAGAACTACCCTAATTACGGATCGGCATTAAAAGATCCTTTTCTCTCTGGGGCTTTGCCGATGGCGATACCAGCATTCAATGCACTGCATAACCTACGACTTGAATCCAGCGTGGCTCACCCCCGTAGCCACAAGACCGGTGAGCCCACAAGACGGTTGAAACACAGAGATTTTTACAAAATACGAAAGCAGCTCATTTTAGCCTTTGACGAAATAGAGCGCATAATTGTTCCATGAGGCTCCCGCATTCAAGAAAATTAACGCTTGATCAATGTGACAGAAGCAAATGGCAAATGCTTTACGCAGTTAGTCAGACTTCTGGTTAGCTGCGAGCAGAGGGTCGATAAACTGGAGCCCTGTATGATCTTGGCCAGGTGATCGGTCGTTATGGGCAAGTCACGCCCCCCTCCCATGGTTCCTCCCGGGCGCGATCCGTATACGGGGGGGCTGAGCGCGCAAGTTTTCCAGCGTCTGGCCTTTTCACCGGGGAATCCAGCTGGAATCCACCTCAGCGGCCATGCCGAAAATTCTGACTCAATATCAGACTCTTACGGGATCGCCCCGCTGGCGGAGGTGGATTCCACCGGGAAGCCGGGGAATCCACCCAGCTGAATCCACTGGCCACCGAAGCCACCTGTGGAAGCCACTCGTGACGCAGCTTGCCAGAACGCATTGAATCCACGCGTAAAAATGGTTTGACAAAGCTGCCCCCCTTGACGTAGCAAAGAACCATCGAAGAATTGCGCCCGGAGGAACCCCCTCGCGGGCGTTTTACATTTCCCCTCCCCCACATCTCGAGCCCCATCCCATGGACCTCGTCTTCGCGCCGAGCCAGATCGAAACCTGGCCGATCAACCGGCTGCGCCCCTATGCGCGCAATGCCAAGATGCATGGCGACGATCAGGTGGCGAAGATTGCCGCCAGCATGGCGAAGTTCGGCTGGACCGTGCCCTGCATGGTGGCCGACGACGGCGAGCTGATCGCAGGCCATGGGCGGGTGCTGGCGGCGACGATGCTCGGGCTGACCGAGGTGCCGGTGATCCGGCTCAGCCATCTCGACGAGGCCGAACGCCGGGCCTACCGGATCGCCGACAACAAGCTGACGGAACTGGGCGAATGGGACGAGGCCATGCTGCGCGACGAGATCGCGGGGCTCCTGGCCGAAGATTTCGACCTTTCGCTGCTCGGCATCAGCGACGATGACCTCGACGCCTTGCTACAGGACCCAGAGACGCTGGGCGGCGATGGCCCTGTTGAGGGCGAGGACGATGTGCCCGAGGTGCCCGTCACGCCGGTCTCGGTGCCGGGCGACCTCTGGCAACTGGGCGCGCATCGAATGATCTGCGGCGACAGCACCGCGGCCGATGTGGTGGGGCGGCTGCTCGGCGACGTGCGCCCCCTGCTGATGGTGACCGATCCACCCTATGGCGTGGAGTATGACCCCTCCTGGCGCAACCAAGCCGGCGCAGCGAAGACCAGGCGCACCGGCAAGGTTCTGAACGATGACCGGGCCGACTGGCGCGAGGCATGGGCGCTGTTCCCGGGCGATGTCGCCTACGTCTGGCACGGCGCACTGCATGCGGCGACAGTGGCCGACAGCCTAGTGGCGGCGGGCTTCGCCATCCGGTCGCAGATCATCTGGGCGAAGGACCGGCTGGTTCTCAGCCGTGGCGATTATCACTGGCAGCACGAACCCTGCTGGTACGCGGTGCGCGCCAAGGGCAAGGGCCACTGGGCCGGGGACCGCAAGCAGACCACGCTGTGGCAGATTGCCAACCGGGATCAGGATGCTGACACTGTGCATGGCACGCAGAAACCAGTCGAATGCATGCGGCGGCCCATCCTGAACAACTCGAGCCCCGGTCAGGCGGTGTATGAACCCTTCATGGGGTCGGGCACCACGCTGATCGCGGCTGAAACCACGGGCCGGGTCTGCTTCGGCGTGGAACTGAACCCGGCCTATGTCGATGTCGCCATCGAACGCTGGCAGGCCTTCACGGGTCAGGAGGCCATGCTGGCGGAAACCGGCGAGAGTTTCGCCGCCCTCAAGGCCAAACGGCTCGCGGCATGACGATGCATCTGCGCCCGAGCCAGATCGCGTTCTGGCCGCTGGATCGCCTCAAACCCTATGCGCGCAATGCCAAGACCCATGACGCCGACCAGGTGGCAAGGATCGCCGCCAGCATGGCCGAGTTCGGCTGGACCGTCCCTTGCCTCGTAGCAGGCGACGGTGAGCTGATCGCAGGCCAT
Organism: Ruixingdingia sedimenti; assembly: GCF_031432425.1. Classification (NCBI taxonomy): domain Bacteria; kingdom Pseudomonadati; phylum Pseudomonadota; class Alphaproteobacteria; order Rhodobacterales; family Paracoccaceae; genus Ruixingdingia; species Ruixingdingia sedimenti. Next base: position 29,102 of record NZ_JAVKPH010000018.1, read on the forward strand.
GGCCGCGTCCTAGCCGCCGCACAGCTTGGGCTGGCCGAGGCGCCGGTCATCGTGCTGGACCATCTGACCGAGGCGCAGCGCCGGGCATATCGGATCGCAGACAACAAACTAACCGAGATGGGCGGCTGGGATGAGGCGCTGCTGCTCGAGGAACTGCGGGGACTGGAGGCCGAGGATTTCGACCTTGGTCTGATCGGGATCCTCGAGGATGAGCTGGACGCGCTGCTCCACGATGCCGATGACAATCGCACGCCGATTGACAATGACACTGCCGACACCATCCCCGAGCCCCCGGCCGAGCCGATCACGCGGCCCGGCGACATCTGGGCGCTCGGGCATCACCGGCTGATCTGCGGCGATGCAACCAACCCGGGTGTGGTGGCGCGGCTGATGGACGGCGCGCAAGCCTCGCTGATGTTCACCTCGCCGCCCTATGCCCAGCAGCGCGACTATGGTGCGGCGAAGGCAAAACTCGGTGATTGGGACGCACTGATGCAGGGCGTCTTTGCCGCGGCGCCCGTCACAGCTGATACCCAGCTGCTGGTCAACCTCGGCCTTGTCCATCGCGATGGCGAGTGGATCCCATATTGGGAAGGCTGGCTCGACTGGATGCGCGCGCAGGGCTGGCGGCGCTTCGGCTGGTATGTCTGGGACCAGGGGCCGGGTCTGCCCGGCGACTGGAACGGACGGCTGGCGCCGTCGCACGAGTTCATCTTCCACTTCAACCGCCAGCCCCGGAAGCCGAACAAGACGGTCGAGAGCAAGCACGCGGGCGAAACGCTCGGCGGTGGCGGGCTGCGCGGGGCCGACGGCACTGTCCACCGCAAGACCGGGTTCGGCAAGGCGATCCAGAGCCACCGCATCCCCGACAGCGTCTTTCGGATCATGCGGCACAAGGGCGGGTTGGGCGCGGCCGGATCGCACCCGGCCGTCTTCCCCGTAGCGCTGGTCGAGGCGGTGCTGGAGGCCTTCACCGATCCGGGCGACCTGGTGTACGAGCCCTTCTGCGGCTCCGGCACCCAGCTGATCGCAGCCGAGCGCACCGGGCGGCGCTGCTGCGCAGTGGAGCTGGATCCCGTCTATTGCGACGTCGCGGTGCGGCGATGGGAAATGGCGACGGGGCGGACGGCCAGTCGCATCGTTAGGGAGGAGGAAGCACAGAAGCCTGTGCGCCGGTCGAGGAAGCGAGCATGACGCAGTCGCGCCGCATGTCGCTGCTCGAGGCCATCACCAATGTCGCTGTGGGCTACGCGCTGGCGGTCACGGCGCAGATCATAGTGTTTCCGTGGTTCGGGCTGCATCCCAGCCTTGGTGAGAACATGGCGCTGGGTGCAGTATTCGTGGGGATATCGTTGGTGCGCAGCTATGCGCTGCGTAGGCTGTTCGAGGCGGTCGGCAAGCGGTAGACTGGGGCAGCTATGCGGGACAAAGCGGACGGTCGCGTTGGCGTCGACCACTATTCCATCATTCTCAGCAGCGAGTCGGTCACCATCGCCTTGACCTCCGGCGACAGCGGTCGTCCGCCCATGGCCCGGTGAGCCCAAAGCCCGTCAGCTGCAATCCGCGCCAAGAAGTTTGCTCGGCCCACAGGATCATCCACCTGCGGAGCCGGTGGTGCCCAATGATCCATCACTTCTGACCACACCTGAGCCAACCGTTCATCCCCGGCGCTTTCCAGCATCATCAGCAGCTCGGCCCGGGTGGCATCCCGGCTGCAGCTTTGCACATAGGCTTTGTAGCGGTCGGCGGGCAGGTCCGGGTCCGGTGTAAGACTGAGCAGTTGCGCCTCCCATTGCCGGGCAAGGTGCTGGTGCGTGGCTAGGATTAGCTCATCACGGGAGGAGAAGTGATAGATGATCCCTCCCCGGGTTATGCCGGTTTCTGCAGCCACAGCGTCGAAGGTGACCGCTGTGACCCCATCCCGCTCGATCAGCCGCACCACCCCATCGAGGATCTTGTCACGGTTGCTCTCTCTCATCGTGATCTCCTCAATGCGGATAGTGCGAAGACTGCGAACCCGGTCCATAGGACCGCAGTAATACGCCGGTGAACAGCGCACCAAGCGCAATGACACCCGCGACGACATACATCACCATCAGGAAAGCGCGGTCAAACGCCGTTGACGCGGCCTGTTTTAGCGCAATGCCATCGGCGCCCATCTCATCGGCAATCGACAAAGCATTGGGCAGGCTGTCGCGCGCCGCCGCAGCGATGCCCCCAGGCAAAACAACGCCCAGAGAATAGACCGCCGCCATCAGGCTGCCCAAAAGGGCAACGGCAATCAGACTGCCGAACTCAAAGGAAACCTCCTCGACCGAGGCTGCCATCCCGGCGTTTTTCACCGGCGCATTGCCGACGATGGCAGTGGAGGCCACCGACATGGCCGCCCCGACCCCAGCACCCGCAAGCACCGATCCGGCGATCAGCCAACCGATGCCGTGGCTGATCCCCAAGGTTGCGATCAGGACACCGACCGTCGCTACCGCCAGCCCGCCCGCGATTAGGATGCGCAGCCCGATCCGGTGCAGGAAGGCACCACCAAGCATTGCGGTCGGCAGCGACCCGATGGCTGCCAACGAAACAAGGATGCCCGCCTGCATGGGCGTGAAGCCGGCGACCAGCTGGAAGCGCTGCGTGGTTGCCAGTTGCAGCCCGGCGAAGGCGAACATGGCAAGGGCCGCAGCCAGAGTGCCCGCAAGGAAGGCCGGGTTGCGAAACAAGGCAAAGTTCAGGAGCGGGTCCGCCAGCCGGGATTGCCGACGCGTGAACAGGAGCGTTGCGATCAGGCCGATGGCTGCTGCGGCGGCGGGGACTGCCCAGGATTGCCCGGCATGAGCGGTTTCCTTGATGGCGATCACCAGCGCCGCTAGGGAAACCAACGCCAGCACGGATGAGACGAAATCCCAGTGCCGCGACCTGTCGGGAGCAACCCTCGGTGCCACAATCAGCGTCGAGATGAACGCGAGGGCCACCACCGGCACGTTCACCAGGAACACCGATCCCCACCAGAAATGGGACAGCAGGAAGCCCGAGATGATTGGCCCGAGTGCGACGCCGATCACCGAGATCGAGCCCCAGATCGCGATGGCGAAATTGCGCTCTTTCTCATCGGTGAAGCTGACCCGCAGTAGGGCAAGCGTGGCGGGCATCATTGCGGCGGCACCGACCGCAAGGAAGGCCCGGGCCGCGATGAGGACATTGGCCGTTGGCGCGAATGCCGCGACCAGCGAGGCGATGCCGAACAGGACCAGCCCGATCAGAAACATTAGACGATGCCCGACGCGGTCACCGAGCGTGCCCGCCCCAAGAAGCAACCCCGCCATGACAAGAGGATAGGCGTTGATGATCCACAGACCCTGGGTCTGGCTCGCGCCCAGTTCCCGGGTCAGGGTCGGCAGGGCGGTATAGAGGATGGAGTTGTCCAGCGTGATCAGCAGCAGACCAGCCGCCACAGTCACCAGAACCGCCCAACGGTTGCGGGGGGATACAGTCATTTTCAATGCACCTTGGCTAACACTTAACTATACTATCATGTTTGTATAGTTTTGCTAGACTGATTTTGTTTGTGTCAACCGGCGGGCTGTGCTGCAGCATCACACCAATCTAGGCGTCTGCTTTGGGCTCTTTTCGACGTCACCCGATCCGATACACCGACCCGCGTCCTTGCTCTTTGACGGATGTGATCTGGAGCCCCAGCTTCTTCTTCAGCCCGCCCGAGATCAGGCCTCGCGCAGAATGTGCCAACCAGCCCGTCGCCTCGACGATCTCGGCAATGGATGCACCCTCGGGCCGCTGAAGGAGCGCGATGATCTGCGCCTGCTTGGTGCCGGCGCGGATGGCGACGGGCTTTGGCGTGTCGTTGGCTTCGGTCGTCGGTGCGGGTTCCGCATCCGGCTGTGGCTTCGCCCCTCGCGCGGTGGCGACGGCGCTGGCCGCCACCGGCTCGATCCCGATGGCTTCCAGCCCGGCTTCGGTGGCGACCAGCGTGGTGCCATGGCCATCGCCGGTCTCGCGCCAGAGCGGCTCGCCGCGGCGCAGGTCGGCATCGACCTCTTCGAGCCATCCGCGCGTGATCATCGCGGTGACGGCCTTTTGCGCGGCGGCGCCATGCAGGCCTTCGGGCAGCGGCATGGCCAGATTGCCGGGGCGGGTCGCCGCGCGGCTGAGGATGATTGTCTGGGTGTCGGTGAGCTTGGGCATGGGGCATCTCCGTGTTCGGGCCGCGATCATCGCCGGCCTTCTACGACCTCAAGCCCGCCATACGGCGGGCCGAGGCGGAGCTGGGGCCGATCATTCGGCGTGTTCGCCCTCCTTGAAGGCGGCGTCCGAGATTTCCCGCAGGCGGTCGCGGTAGTGGTTGAGTGTCCCGACATGGCCCCAATGGATCGCGTCGGGATGGGTCTCGAAGTGATCGTCGCTGAGCGCGGTGAGACGCGTGAGCATGCTGTCGATCTCGGCCTTGGCGGCGAGAAAGGCGTCGATGGCTTTGGAGTTGTCACTGGCGCGGCGGGTCATGGCGGGGTTCCTTCGGGTGAGTTGCATCGTTTTCCTGGAACGACAATCGCTCTGAACGTGCGATTATCGTAGGCAAATCTGAGCAATATCCGTGCTTTATAATCGCGCGAGACAGCATCATTCGATCCGATCCGGATCGATCATAGCCGCCTGTTCCGCCTCAAAGCGCTGGGCAGCATCGGGGGGATCACGGCGGGCGTTGACCATGGCCACGAACATTGCGCGGGCAACAGCGGCGACTTCATCCGCTCCGGCGCTGGTCAGGCCGGCACCGTGGATGGCAATGGCCTCGCCCAGATCGGTCAGGGCATAGAGGGTCGCGAACTCGGCCTCGGGCGGGTCGCAGGTGATCGTGTCGCGGTCGTTCTCGGAAACGGCCACACTGCGGCAGAAGCGCAGATCGAAGCCGATGGCGCATTCGCGGCGGATCAGGTCGTCGAGGGTCTCGCCTTCGGGCAGGCAGTTGAAGGACTGCGTCATGATGGGAGCTCCTCGGGCTGCGCGGCCTCGGGATCCAGTTCAACCCACGTCCCGTCCTGCCAGACATAGAGATGGCACAGCTCGCGGGTCGGGCGCGGCAGGATCGGAGGTTCGCGGGGAGGGTCGAAGCAGTCGAGTTCGTCGGCCCGCACCTGCCGGATTTCCTTTGCCGCAAGGATATCCTTCGGCGTCCACGGGACCAGCGCGGGGAGCATGTGCGAGGGATAGCCGTCGTAGTGGCAGTAGATGTGGGCCCATTCCTCAGGCCCTAGCTGAATGGCGATCTGTGCGCGGGTGCTCATGGTCGTTCCCCCTCAGATCAGCTGCAAGCTGGCCAGCATGGTGCTGGCAGCGGCGAGCTGGCCGGTCGGCAGCTCGATCTTGATGTGCGAGATGACGTCCGAGGCCTCGGCCATGATACCCTCGTCGCGCAGCGCGGCCTCGATCATGCGGGCGGCGGCGTCGGGGCCCTTGAGGTTCAGCGGGTCCGGCAGCGCGGCGTGATCGATGCGGATGGTGGTGATGGTGGTCATGGTTGGATCCTTTCAGGGTTGGGGTTGGGTGTTCGCAGGGCCCGCGCGGCGTCCGGCCTCGAAGGCTTCCTCGAGCGCGGCGCGGATGGCCCAGACGGCGACATCGTGGAAATCCAGCCGGTCCCAGTTGCGGGTCTCGAGCGTCTCGAGGTGGAACTGGCGCTGGGCGATCTCGAGAAGCTTTGCGTCGCGCTGGGCGGTTGGGTCGGTGTTCTTGCGGCGCGCCATGGTCAGTCCTCCCAGCGGTGTTCGGGGTGGGTGGTCCGCGCGCGGGCTTCCTCGCGCATCATTTCCTGGGCCTTGGCCATCTCGACCATCCCGTCGGCCTGGCTCATCCGCCCGGACATCACCTCGTCCATCACCCAGTTCACCCGCTCCTGCGCAGGGCTGGTGTGGTTGCGCCACCCCTCGCTCATCGAGCTGTGCCCCATTCTCTCCTGTGCGCGCATGGCTCTCTCCGATCCATGTCCAAGGGGTGCGATGCACCCGTTTCGTTGGGATCAGAATCGCTCTATCCGGGAGTGTAATCAACTGAATAAGCAGCGCATTTCCGTTTAAATCCAATATCTTGAGGATCATCACAGCGCCATGGAAGGTATGTCCGAGCGCGCCTATGCCGCCCATTCCGGTCTCTCGCGTGGGGCGGTGCAGAAGGCGCGCAAGAACGGGCGGCTGGTGCTATTTGCCGATGGGTCGATCAACGCCGCCGCCTCGGATGCTCGGCGCGGCGCGATGACCGATCCCGACCAGCAGATGCGGTCGCGCGGCGGTGCTGGCGATGGCGCGGTATCCGGTCCAGGCGACAGCACCTCCTATCTGAAGGCGCGCACCGCGCTCACGGTCTATCAGGCGCAGGAGCGCCAGCTGTCGATCCAGCGCAAGAAAGGCGTGCTGGTCGACCGCGCGCGCGCCGAGACGCTGGTGTTCCGCCTCGCGCGCCAGGAGCGCGATACATGGGTCACCTGGCCCACCCGCGTGGCCGCCCTGATGGCCGCGCAGTTGTCCGCAGAGATGGAGAAGGCCTCGGGGGTGCCCGTATTGATCGAGACTGCGATCCTGCAAAGGGTACTGGAAACCCATGTCCGAGAGCAGCTCGACGCCCTCGCAGACCTCCGGGTCTCGCTTGCATGAAGGAGACAATGATCACAGCCTGACCGACAACGACCTGACCGAGGGGCTCGACCTCGACTTCGACGGGGCCGAGGACGTCCTGCGCGCCTGGCGGCGGGGCATGCGGCCGGACGCCGATCTCACCGTGTCGGAATGGGCCGATGCGCATCGCTGGCTCTCCTCGCGGGCCTCGGCCGAGCCCGGTCGGTACCGTACTGCGCGCACGCCCTATCTGCGCGCCATCATGGATGCGCTGTCGCCAAACCACCCGGCGCAGCGGATCAGCTTCATGAAGGCCGCGCAGGTCGGGGCGACCGAGGCGGGGAACAACTGGATCGGCTTCGTGATCCACCACGCGCCCGGGCCCATGCTTGCGGTGCTGCCGACCGTCGAGATGGCCAAGCGAACCTCGCGGGGCCGGATCGATCCGCTGATCGAGGACAGCCCGGCGCTGAAGGAACGGGTCAGCCCCGCCCGCTCGCGCGATGCTGGGAACTCGATGCTCTCGAAGGAATTCCCGGGCGGCATCCTGGTGCTGACCGGTGCGAACAGCGCAACCGGCCTGCGCTCGATGCCCGCGCGCTATGTGTTTTTGGATGAGGTCGACGCCTACCCGGCCTCGGCCGACGAGGAAGGCGATCCGGTAACGCTGACCGAGGCGCGGACCACCACCTTCGCGCATCGGCGCAAGGTGTTCATGGTCTCGACGCCGACGATCCGGGGGCTGAGCCGGATCGAGCGGGAGTTCGAGGCCAGCGACCAGCGGCGGTTCTTCGTGCCCTGCCCGCATTGCGGCCATCAGCAATGGCTGCAGTTCGAGCGGCTGCGCTGGGACAAGGGACGGCCCGAGACTGCCGCCTACCACTGCGCGGGCTGCGAACGCCCCATCGCCGAGCACCACAAGACGGAAATGCTCGCGCGCGGGGAATGGCGGGCAACGGCGATCAGCGCCGACCCCACCGCCATCGGGTTCCACCTTTCGGCGCTCTATTCGCCGATCGGCTGGAAAAGCTGGGAGCAGATCGCACGAGACTGGCTGGCCGCGCAGGGCTCGGACGAGATGCTGCGCGCGGCGCGCAACACGCTCCTGGGCGAGACATGGGTCGAGAGCGGCGAGGCGCCGGAATGGCAGCGGCTGGCCGACCGGCGCATCGCCTTCCCGGCGCAGATCCCCATGGGCGGGCTGTTCCTGACAGCGGGTGCCGACGTGCAGAAGGACCGCATCGAGGTCGATGTCTGGGCCTGGGGCCGCGGCATGACCAGCTGGCTGGTCGATCACATCGTCATTCCGGGCGGGCCGGATGATCCGGCCTGCTGGGACAAGCTGACGGCCCTGCTCAGCCAGACTTGGGTCCACGAGCGTGGTTCGGTCATGACGCTGGCGAAGCTCGCGATCGACACCGGCTACGAGTCGGCGGCCGTCTATGCCTGGTCCCGCAAGCAGGGCGTCGCACAGGTGGCGCCGGTGAAGGGCCTCGAAGGCTTCAACCGGGCCACACCCGTGTCGGGGCCGACCTTCGTCGATGCCACGGTGAATGGGCGCAAGCTCAAGCGCGGCGCGCGGCTCTGGACCGTGGCCACGGCCACCTTCAAGGCCGAGACCTATCGCTATCTGCGGATCGAGCGACCCAGCGAGGAGGAGGTCGCACAAGGTGTGGCAAATCCCGCAGGCACGATCCACCTGCCCGACTGGGCGGACAGCGAGTGGCTGAAACAACTTGTCGCCGAGCAGCTGGTCACGATCCGCGACAAGCGCGGCTATGCCCGCCAGGAATGGCAGAAGCTGCGTGAGCGGAACGAGGCGCTCGACGCCCGGGTCTATGCACGCGCCGCCGCGTGGATCCTCGGTGCCGACCGTTTCGACGAGCGGATGTGGCGGCAGCTAGAGAAGCAGGCGGGGGTGGAGACTGCCGCTGCCGCGATGGATGCCGCGCCGGAGAAACCGACAGCCCCGCAAGCCGGGAAAGTGACGACGCCAAGGCGGCGTGGCTGGAAGATCAGCACGCCCCGATACATGGAATGATTGATGACCCTCGATGATCTGATGGCCCGCCACTCTGCGCTGCTGGCCGCGCGCTACAGCGGCACGCGCTCGGTCAGCTATGACGGCAAGAGCATCAACTATGGCTCGGACGCGGAATTGGCCGCCGCCATTGCCGATATCGAGCGCCGGATCGCGGCGCTGGAACGGACCAGCCGGCGCGTGTTGCGCCCCTTCGCCGTGAAGGACCTGTGATGAGCGGCGCGATGAACTGGCGTCAGCGCCTCGGGGCCTTCATCGGCGGGTTCGATGCCGGCCAGCACCATCGCCGGTTGCGCGGGTTTCGCGCAACGCGCGCGCATGTCAACGCTCTGATCGCGGCTGCCGGGCCAGACATCACCGCCCGCGCCCGCTGGCTCGTGCGCAACAACGGCTATGCCGTGAATGCGGTGGAAAGCTGGGCCGCCAACACTGTGGGCGACGGGATCAAACCGATCTCGAAGATCGGCGATGCCGCACGCAAGGAGGAGCTGCAGCGCCTCTGGCTCGCCTGGACCGACGAGGCGGATGCCGAGGGCCTGACAGATTTCTATGGGCTGCAGCGCCGTGCCGCCCGCGAGGTCTTCATGGCGGGCGAGGTCTTCTTCCGGATCCGCATGCGCCGCGCGGGCGATGGGCTGACGGTGCCGCTTCAGCTGCAAATGCTGCCCGCCGAGATGCTGCCTCTGGAGCAGACAGGGGCGGCGGCCAATGGCAACACGATCCGCCAGGGGATCGAGTTCGACCGCATCGGGCGGCGGGTGGCCTATCACTTCCTGCGCCGCCATCCCGGTGATAGCACCGATCCGGGGCTGGCGGGCGAGATCGTGCGCGTTCCCGCCGCCGAGGTCATCCATGTGATCGACCCGGTCGAAGGCGGTCAGCTGCGCGGGGTGTCGAAACTGACCCCGGCGATCGTGAAACTGTTTCTGCTTGATCAGTACGACGATGCCGAGCTCGACCGCAAAAAGGTCGCGGCGATGTATGCGATGTTCGTGACCTCGCCTGCACCGGAGAACCCGCTCGCGCCTGCCGAGGATGACGAAGTTCCAGACGGGGTTGAGATCAGCCCCGGCCAGATCGTCCGTCTCGATCCCGGCGAGGATGTCACGGTAGGTCAACCTGCCGACAGCGGCGCGACCTATGAGCCGTTCCAGTACCGCACACTCCTGCAGATCTCGGCCGCGCTGGGCATCCCCTATCCCTATCTCGCCAATGACATGGTGAAGGGGAACTTCTCGAACTCGCGCCTCGCCCTGATCGAATTCCGCCGCCGGGTCTCAGCCTGGCAGCATTCGGTCATGGTGTTTCAGCTTTGCCGCCCGGTCTACGCGCGCTGGATGGATGCGGCCGTGCTGTCGGGCGCCCTCACCCTGCCCGGCTACGAGGCCAACCGCGCGCGGCTCCTGACCGCCGACTGGTTGCCCACCAAGTGGGACTGGGTCGATCCGCTCAAGGACGCCAATGCCGAGATCGCCCAGATCGAAGCCGGCCTGAAATCGCGCACGCAGGCGATCGCCGAGCGCGGCTACGACGCCGAGCAGGTCGACCGCGAGATCGCCGCCGAACGGTCGCGCGAGCGGTTGCTCGGCCTCGACTTCCGTCGCCCCGGCTCGCCCGCGCAGGGCGTGCAGGCAGTGCCCGTCGAGGGTGATGCGGAAGAGCAAGTTGACGACACCAATGACGCGGAGGACCGCCCGCGCCCAGACGAGGACCAGCCCTGATGCTCCATGCCCGCATTGCCGCGCGCGCCTTCAACACGCCGCTGCTGGTGGAACACTCCAAGGCCATGGCGTTCCTGTCCGGCCTCGGACCTCGCATTCTTGGGCGGCGGGTCGAACTGGCAGACGGCGTCGAGGCGCCGGATGGAGCGGCCACTCTGCCCGCTCGCGCCAGCTTGCTGGCGGGTGGGCTGGCAGACGACTACCGCCAGCATGGCGATGCGCCCTATCCGGTCGTGGACGGGATTGCCGTGATCGAAATATCCGGCGTGCTGATCCATCGTGGCGGCTGGATCGGCCAATCCTCGGGCCAGACCAGCTATGAGGGGATCGCTGCCCAGATCGACGCGGCGGCCAGCGATCCGGCGGTGCGCGGCCTCGCATTGGAAATTGACAGTTTCGGGGGCGAGGTGGCAGGCGTCTTTGACCTCGCGGATCGCATTCGTGCCATTCGGGGTAACAAGCCAGTCTGGGCTTTCATCGCCGAACACGCCTTCTCGGCGGGCTATGCGCTGGCGAGCCAGGCCGACCGCATCCTCCTGCCACGCACCGGCGCGCTGGGCAGCATCGGCGTCGTGGTGCTTCATGCCGACCTCAGCGGGCAGCTCGATCAGGACGGGGTGCGCGTCACGCTGATCCATTCAGGCCAGCACAAGGTTGATGGCAATCCGTATCAGCCGCTGCCCGAGGCCGTGCAGGGCGACATCCAGCGCGAGATAGATGTGCTGCGGTTTCTCTTCGCGGAAACCGTGGCCGCGGGGCGCGCTGGGCGGCTTAGCCATGAGGCAGCTCTCGCGACCGAAGCCGCGACCTTCCGCGGGGCGGATGCTCTCGCCGCTGGCCTTGCGGACGAGGTTACCGATCTGGCGCGCGGCTTCGCGGCGTTCCGGCAGATGCTGTCCCGCACACCGATCCTTTCACCCGCGCGCACGCGGCGCGCGTCTCTTCCCCAGCCCAGACAGGAGGCACTGATGGCCACCCGGAACGACCCCGACGACAGCCCGCAGGACACCGGGATCGGTGTGACGGACATCGACGATGCTGAATCTGATACCACCGATGATCAGCCCACCTTTGCCGAACCGTCCCCCGCAGAAACTCAACCGTCTGCTGCCGCGGCACCTTCCGCCGCGCCGACCGCCCCGCAGGCTGGCAATCTGGCCGAGCTCTCGGCGCAGCTACGCGAGGCGGCGGCGGAGATCGCCGAGATCGCGGCGCAGGCGGGCCGCCTCGGCATCGCCATCGACGCGGCGAAGGCGCTGCGCGAGGGCACCACCCCCGAGGCCCTGCGCCGCCTGGTGCTCGAGCGCGCCAGCGCCGCCGCGGATGCCCGCGACATTGTGGCGGCCCCACGTTCGCCAGTCCTGCCGCTCGCGAAGGAAAGCCCCATCGTCGCCGCCGCGAAGCGCGCCGCGGCATCGGGCCACCGGACCTGAAGTCCGACAGCCCTACCGCCACCCCCCTGAAACCGCCCGTCCTTCGCCCCCGCCGCATCCCGGCAGCGGGGGTTTGGTCCCTTGCATCCCTGAGAAAGGCACCCCGCCATGACCGTCCTTCATCAGCCCGCGACGACGGGCGATATCCTCAAGTACGAGGTCAATCCGAACTACACCCGCGAGACCGTCACGCTCCTCGAGGGCACGAACTATCCCGTCGGCGCCGTGCTGGGGCGGATTACCGCAAGCGGCAAGTACAAGCTCGCCACCTCGGGCGGCTCGGACGGCGCGCAGACCGCCGCCGCCGTGCTGCTCTACGCCGTGGATGCCAGCGCCACGGACGCCATCGGCGTGGTGGTCGCGCGGGGCCCTGCCATCGTCTCGAAGGCGGCACTCGTTTTTGATGCCACCGTCGATGACGCGCCCAAGACCGCCACCAAGCATGGCCAGCTGGCCGCGCTGGGCATCGTGCCCCGCGACACCGCCTGATCGGACCTACAGCACCTGATCCCCTGCCGGGCTCACGTGCCGCAAGCCCAACCTCCCTGCCCCTCTTTCCCCGGAGTTCCTCATGACCATCACCCGCAACCCGTTCGACGCGGGCGGCTATTCGCTCGCCGAGATGACGCAGGCCATCAACATCCTGCCCAACCTCTACACCCGCCTCGGCCAGATCGGCCTGTTTCGCTTCGAGGGCGTCACGCAGCGCTCCATCGTCATCGAGCAGCGCGAGGGGGTGCTGAGCCTCCTGCCTTCGGTCCCGCTGGGGGCCCCCGCCACAGTCGGCAATCGCGAGGCGCGCTCGATGCGCAGCTTCGCTCTGCCCTGGATCCCGCATGACGACGTGATCCTGCCCGCCGACATCCAGGGGATGCCCGCGCTGGGCGTCTCCGACGCGGCCGATCCGCTGGTCGAGGTGATGAACCGCAAGCTGACCCTGATGCGCCGCAAGCATGCCCAGACCCGGGAGTACATGGAGATGAACGCGCTGCGCGGCATCGTGAAGGATGGTGCGGGCACCACGCTCTACAATTACTTCACCGAGTTCGGGCTGACCCAGATCTCGGTCGATTTCGTGTTTGGCACCGCCGGCACCAATATCCAGGGCAAGGTCCGCAATGTCCTGCGCGCGATCGAGGACAACCTGCTGGGCGAAACAATGACCACTGCCCATGCGCTGGTCAGCTCCGAATTCTTCGACAAGCTGATCAGCCATCCCAAGACCGAGGACGCCTACAAGTTCTTCTCGGCCACCGGCGGCCAGCCGCTGCGCGAGGACATGCGCCGCGCCTTCCCCTTCGCCGGGATCCTGTTCGAGGAATACAACGGCTCGGTCACGCTCTCGAACGGCACCTCGGAACGGCTGATCCCCACTGGCGAGGGCATCGCATTTCCGATGGGCACGTTCGACACCTTCACCACCTATGGCGGGCCTGCGAACCTGCTGGAAACTGCCAACACCGTCGGCCTGCCGCTCTATGCGCGCCAGATGATGGACGCCAAGGGCCGCTGGATCGACCTGATGACCGAGGCCTCGATCCTGCCGGTGAACAAGCGCCCGCGCCTCGCGATCCGCCTGCACAGCTCGAACTGACGGGCGCACACATGTCGGTCTTTGCCGCCGCCATCGACAACCTGTTTGCCGATCCCAACATCGCCCGCGATGCAGCCTGGATCGCGGACGGTGGCGCTCCGAAACTCATCCGCGTGGTCACCCGCCGCGCGGATGAGGTCACGGGGTTTGGCGAGGCGCGCCTCTGGTCCGAGACCACGCGCATCGACCTGCGCGTGGCCGAAGTGCCGAACCCGCGGCCCGGCGACCGGATCGAGCTCGAAGGCGAGGCTTTCCTCATTCAGGGCGAGCCGATGCGGGACAGGGAACGGCTGATCTGGACCGTCGATCTGAGGCCAGCATGAGATTACAACTCGACATCACGCCGGACCTCGTCGCCATGATGGCCGCCGAGATCAGGGCTGGCGAGCAGGCCGTGAGCCAAGCCGTCGGCGAGGCTGGCAACAGCGTGAAATCCTCCTGGCGCGCGCAGGTCACCGGCGCTGGCCTCGGTCAGCGCCTCGCCAACACCATCCGCTCCGAGCAGTTCCCCAAGGGCCGACCCAGCCTCAGCGCAGCCGCAGTCGTCTGGTCGAAGGCCCCGGTCATCATCGGTGCCCATGAGACCGGCCCGCTGATCCGCTCTCGGAATGGGTTCTGGTTGGCGATCCCCACGCCCGCCGCCGGCAAATCCTCGCGCGGTGGGCGCATCACACCCGGCGAGTGGGAGCGCCGCTCGGGCCTGCGCCTGCGCTTCGTCTATCGCCGCACCGGCCCCAGCCTGTTGGTCGCCGAGGGGCGGCTCAATGCCCGTGGACGCGCCGTGGCGAGCAGGTCGAGGACGGGCCGCGGCGTGACCACGGTCCCGATCTTTCTGCTCGTGCCGCAGGTGCAGCTGCGCAAACGGCTGGACCTCGCCCGCGATGCAGCGAGGGCGCAGGAGGCGATCCCAGGCGCGATCGTTGCGCATTGGGTGGAGACAAAACTGGGGTGACCGCCGAAAATGGACTGATCAGAATGCCATTGCCTTTCTTCGCATTGGACCTGCAGCCTGGCGTGCAGCCATCAGTCCGCCCGCCACGCACCTATGAGGCGAAGGACGTCGTTGGCATCCTCAGGGGTGCGAAGCCGGAGTTTGAATTCGCCAAGAGCAGTTCGCTGTGCGTCAGGGAATTGCGCGAGGATGCTGGGCTCATCAACGAGGCCGGATGCCAGCGCTGGTTTGCGGAAATACCACAGGATCCACTTCTGGTTCAGAACAGCTGCGTACTGCCAGCCACTATCTGTTTCGAAGCGAAGTTCCCGTTCAATGAAACCATGCCCAGATGGGCGGACCGTCATGCCATCGGGCAGTCTGGCATGCGCGAGAAGCACGTAAGCCCGGCGCACAGCTTCCTCGACTGACTTCGCGTCCTGCAGCTGCTTTTCGAGCTTATCGCTATCGACCAGCATTCGTTACCCCATCCTAGGCTAGTACAGATCCTGGGAACCCTATCCGAAAAGCCCGGAAAAGACAGCATTCAGGATCACTTGAGGCCTTGGACGACACATGCCCACCCCCCGCGAAACCATCCTCTCGGCGCTGGCGGATCTGTTGCGCACGGTGCCGCATGTTCCGGTGCTGCGCGGCGAAGTCCTGCCCGAGCGCGTGCCCGCCGTCGGCCTGATGATCCTGCGCGACGGCGAGCCGGGCGAGCCGGGTGTCACGCTGTCACCGCTGCGCTACCACTACCAGCACCGGGCCGAGATCGAGGCGGTCGTGCAGGGCGAGGACCGTAACGCCAGTTTCAGTGCTCTCTGCGCGAGTATAGGCGCGGTGATTTCCGCGGATCGCACGCTGGGCGGCCGGTGCGACTGGATCGAAGCGGAGGCACCGCGCCCGGTCGATCTGCCAGTCGAGGGCGCGGCCAGCCTGAAGGCGGCCGTGATACCGGTCATCCTGCACTACACCACCGCCGATCCGTTGGCCTGACCTACCCGACAATCCAAGGAGACACGACATGGCACGAGCCCAGGGGGCGCGGGCGCAGATGGCGCTGGCGTTCGAGACGACTTATGGCACCCCACCCGCTTCTGGCTTCACGCGCATTCCCTTCGCCAGCGCGACGCTAGGCGCGGAACAGCCGCTGCTGAACAGCGAGTTGCTGGGCTACGGTCGCGATCCGCTGCCGCCCATCAAGGATGCGGTGACGGCGGACGGCAATGTCGTCGTGCCCATCGATGCGCAGGGTTTCGGCTTCTGGCTGAAGGCGGCCTTCGGACAGCCGACCACGACCGGGGTCGACGCTCCATACACCCACGAGTTCCAATCCGGGAACTGGACCCTACCCTCGATGGCGATCGAGACCGGCATGCCCGAGGTGCCGCGCTTTGCCATGTATTCCGGCTGCGTGCTCGACACGCTGTCATGGCAGATGCAGCGCTCGGGCCTGCTGACGGCGACCGCGAGCCTCGTGGCGCAGGGCGAATCCACCGCCGCGGCTTCGGCTGCCGGCACGCTGGCGGACCTCGCCCTGCAGCGCTTCGGCCATTTCAACGGCGCGATCACGCGCGATGGCCAGCCCCTTGGCAACATCGTCTCGGCCGAGATCACTTATGCCAACAACCTCGACCGGGTGGAGACCATCCGCTCGGACGGGCGCATCGATGGTGCTGATCCAAGCATTGCCGCCCTCACGGGGCGCATCGAGGTGCGTTTCGCTGACCAACTGCTGGTAACGCAGGCGATCAATGGCGATCCCTGCGAGATGAGTTTTGGCTACACGCTGCCCTCGGGCGAAAGCCTCACGCTGGTGGCGCATGCCGTCTATCTGCCCCGCCCGCGCATCGAGATCGCGGGGCCGCAAGGGGTGCAGGCGACCTTCGACTGGCAGGCGGCGCGTGACGCCACGTTGGGCCGCATGTGCACCGTCACCCTGATCAACGCTATCGAGGAATACTGATCCATGCTGCGTCTGAACCTCGCCCGTGAGCCGCACTGGCTTGATCTCGGCCTCGGCGTGCGCGTGCGGGTCGAGCCGCTGACCACTGCACTGATGGTGGCCGCCCGCAGCGATCCGACCGTGCGCGGGTTGCCGGAAGGCACCAGCGACGACGAGATCGCCGTGGTCTTCGGCAAGGCGCTGGCCGAACGCGCCATCCTCGACTGGGAGGGCGTGGGCGACGCGGACGGAAGTCCCACGCCCGTGACACCCGAAGGCATCGCGGCCCTGCTCGACATCTGGCCGATCTTCGAGAAGTTCCAGATGGGCTATGTCGCGAAGGGTCTGGAGCTCGAGCAGGAAAAAAACGCCTCCGCGCCCTCGCCGACTGGGTCTGGAGCGGGGGCGACGGCTATTGCGCGGCCTGCGAAGGGGCGTGCCCGGACTGCCCGCAAATCCTGAACGCACCGCGCACGCTCGAGGGCTGGCAGGTCTGGGATCTGGCCGGACGGCTTGGCGGTCAGATCCGCGCTGTCCCCGGCGTCGTGCTGGGCTGGGACATGAGCGCAGCCTTGTCGATGGCGGCGGCAATGGGCGTGGACGCTCGCGCCACAGCCGAGTTCCTGCCTGTGATCGAGGCGGTGATGGCGCGGCATCTCAATGATCAGATGGATGGCAGCAGGGAGGCTGACCCATGAGCGAGAAACGCGTCAGTGTCCGCCTCTCGGCCACCGGCGGGCGGCAGGTGAAGGCCGAGCTCGAGGGCGTAGGCGAGGCCGGTGCCCGGGGCTTCGGTCGTCTGTCGCGCGAGATGGAAGGGGCGAATGCCCGGCTGGCGGCGTTCGCCCGGCGCGCGCGGGTGGCGATGGCGGCAGCCGCAGCGGCGATCGCGGCGGCGGCCACCGCTATGATCCGCTCCGGTCTGCAGGTGATCGACAGCCAGGCCAAGCTGGCGGCCTCATTGAACACCACGGTCGAGAGCATCCAGGTCCTCGAGCGCGCGGGCGATCTCGCGGGCGTGTCGATGGGACAGGTCGAGCAGGCTGCCATGCAGCTGACCCGGCGGCTGAGCCAGGCCGCTGCTGGCACGGGCCCCGCCGTCGATGCGCTGACCCGGCTGCGCCTCTCGGCCGCCGAGCTGCAGGCGCTGCCGCTCGACCAGCGCATCGCGCTGATCCAGGACCGGCTGGCCGAATTCGTGCCCGAAGCCGAGCGCGCGGCTGTCGCATCGCAGCTCTTCGGCGATCGGGCCGCATTGGTGTTCACGCGGATCGACACGGCGACGCTGCGGCAGGCGACACAGGACGTCCGGGACTTCGGCGTCGTGGTCTCCGACCAGGACGCCGCCCAGATCGAGCGGACGAACGACGCGATCTCGCGGCTGGGGCTGATCTGGCGCGGGCTGTCGAACCAGCTCGCCGTGGCCGCAGCGCCTGCGCTGGAGGCGGTGGCGGATGCCATGGCCACTGTCGCACGCACCACCGGACCGCTCGGCATCGCCATTCGTGCGCTCTTCGAGAACCTCGGGCGTCTCACCTCCTATGCCGCTGGCATCGCCACTCTGATGGCCGGGCGCTTTGTGGCGGCCAAGATCGCGGCCGCTGCCTCGGTGCGGGGCCTTGCCATGGCGCTGGTCATCCTGCGCGGCGCGCTTCTGCGTCTGCCGCTGATCGGTCTCGTGGTCGCGGCGGGCGAGTTGATCCACTGGTTCGGCCGGTTGGTGCGCGGGGCGGACGGGTTTGGCAATGCGCTCTCGCTTCTCGGCGATCTTGCGCGCGAGGTCTGGGAGCGCATGCAACTCGGCGCAGTCGCCATGGGCCTCGCGATCATGGCGAGCTGGGCCGACATCAAGGCCGCGATCGCCGAGGCGCTGCAGGCCTCGCTGGAAGCCGTGGTCGGTTTTGGCAATGCCGCCCTGAACACCTTCCAGGGGGCGCTGGATGCGATCAAGGTGCTCTGGGGCGCGCTGCCCACGGCCATCGGGGATTTCGCGTTTCAGGCCGCAAATGCGCTGATCGCAGGCGTCGAGGCCATGCTGAATGGCGTCGGGCGGCGCATCAACGGGTTTCTGGACGGGATCAATGCCGGTCTCGAGGCGCTGGGCATCGAACGGCGCGTCTCGCTGATCGGCAATCTGGAGCTTGGCCGCATCGACAACCCCTTTGCGGGATCGGCAGCTGAGGCCGGGACTGAGGCACGCGCGGCGTTTCAGGCGGCGTTCACGGCAGAGCCAATCACCATGCCTGATCTGGGGCTTGGGACCTATGCCGAGGAGGCACGCGGTCAGGCCGAGGCACTGCGCGAGGTGATGTCAGGCGTGGTCGAGGCGGCGACGGCGCCGCTGGAGTCGGTGGCTGCGCTCAGAGAGGCTGTGGCCGCGTCGGGTGTCGATGCTGAAACCGCCCTCACGGGCGCGCGCGCCGCGGCCGAGGGGCTGGAGGACGCGCTCGATGCCACGGGCGAGGCCGCGGGCCGCGCGGGTGGCGCCGGTCGTGGGGCGGGCCAGGCGCTGCGCGCGGCGGCGGACACCGCGCGAGATGCCTGGGAGGCCACCGCCGATGCGGTGCGCGCGGCACAGGAGCGCTCCCGCGAGATCGCCCAAGGCCTCGCGCAGGACATCGTTGGGCCGATCAAGGAAGCGCTGAAATCAGGCGAGTTCACCTGGGAGACATTCGCCAGCGCCATCTCGCGCATTGCCCAGAACCTGGCGAACCGGCTGATCGAACTGGCCTTCAAACCGATCGAGAACGCAATCATGCGCGCTTTCTCGGGCATGGGCGGCGGTGGCGGGTTCTTCGCGAGCCTCTTCGGCTTCGCCAAAGGCGGGGTCTTTGCGGATGGCCAGGAACTGACGGCCTTCGCGCGCGGGGGCGTGGTGAACCGCCCCACGGTCTTCCCCTTCTCCCGCGGCATCGGGCTGATGGGCGAGGCCGGGCCCGAAGCGATCCTGCCGCTGCGGCGCGGGCGCGACGGGCGGCTGGGGGTCGAGATGAACAGCGGGCCCGCCCAACCCGCGCAAGACATGTCGACGCGCATCATCAACGTGCTCGATCCGTCCGTCGTCGGCGACTACCTCGCCACGCCCTCAGGCGAGCGCGCCATCCTGAATGTCATCCGCCGCAACCGGAGTGCGCTGAATGCCTGAGGTGGGAGGCCTGCCCCCGCCACCCCTCTGGCCCTTCCCGGTCGCGCAGGAGATCGCTGAGGTGCTGGAACGGCGCACCGATGTGCTGACATCGCGCGCGGGCGAACAGCGCATCGCGCTGCGTCCTCGTCCGCGCGAGATCGTCAGCTTCCGGCACAGGCTCGACGCGCTGGGCATGGCGCGCGCGGGGGAACTGGCACGCGCGGGGTTCGCTGGAGACTGGCATGTGCCGCTCTGGCACATGGCGCTGCAGCCGGGGGGCGACCTGGAACAAGGCGCCACCGAGATCCCGCTCGATACGGGGCTCTCGGATTTCCGGGCGGGCGACGCGGCGGCGATCGCGGTCGATGGCCGTGAGGCGGCGGCGGTTACCATCGCCAGCGTACAGCCCGACCGGCTGATCCTTGCGGAGCCTCTGGTGCTGCAACTGCCGAGTCCGACGGTGGCGGCGCGGCGCATTACCATCGCGCCGATCCGCGCCGGCGTGCTGACTGCAGGCGTCGAGATCACCCGCCGCAGGCAGGGAGATGGCACGGTGACGGCCAGCTTTCTCTTGCGCGAGGCGCCCGACCTCACCGCACCGGTGCTGCCGACCTATCTCGGCCGCCCGGTCCAGACCGACCCCAGCATCCCGCGTCGCCCGCTCAGCGCCAGCCTGCGCCGCACGGTCGAATATGTCGACAATGGCTTCGGCCCGGTGGTTGTCGAGCCGATGCGCGACGTCTTCGAGCGCAGCGAAACGATCACGCTGAAGGCGCAAGGCCCCATTGCGCGTCACGCCCTGCGCCGCTGGCTCTGGTCACTCCGAGGGCGGCAGGCCAGCTTCTGGCTGCCGACCTGGGGGCGCGAACTGCAACTGCGCGCAGCCATGACCCAAGGCTCGGTGCTGATGCGCGTGGCCCCCGTCGCGGCGCTAGATGCCTATCTCGGCCGCCCGATCATGCTGGAGACGCCCACCGCGCTGCGCTTCCGGACGATCACCGCAGCCATCGCCGAGGGCGCGGATCACAGGCTCACGCTGTCCTCGAACCTCGGCGAGCCGGTCCCTATCGCGACGAGGGTGCATTTCCTGACCGCGATGCGCGCAGATGCCGACCGCGTCGAGATCCAGCATGGCTCAGTGGCGAGCGAGGTCACGTTGCCTGTCATCGAGGTGCCTGCATGACCTATGCCAGTATCGAGTCCTCGGTTGCCGAGGGCCGCCCCTATTTCCTCTACCAGTTCGTCGAGAGGGATAATGTCTGGCGTTTCACCAGCCGGGCCACGGCCTGGACCAGCACGGGGAGCGGCGGGAGCGAAATCACCTGGGAGCCTGCTGCCGTCGCCCATGGCGATGTGGTGCAGACGAGCGAGATCGAGCGCGGGCGGCTGGAACTGACCTGGCCACTCTCGCATCCCTTCGCGCGGAGGTTCCTGGCACCCTTGGGCAATACGCCCGTGACGCTGACGATCTTCCGCGGTCACGAACAGGTGCTGGGCGAAACGGTCGCGCATTGGAAGGGCCGCGTCGTGGGCGCGGAGGTGGAAGGGCAGCGCATCCTCCTGCAGGCCGAGTCGATCTTCAGCACGCTGCGCCGAGCCGGGGTGCGGGCGAAGTACCAGAAGCTGTGCCGCCATGCCCTCTACGGGCGCGGCTGCGAGCTCGACATCGCGCTTTATTGGCTGACTGGCACGGTGACAGCCATATCCGGTACCGGTCTGTCCGTGACGATCCCAGAAGCGGCAGCCGAGCCCGATGGCTGGTATCGCGGTGGCGTGCTGCGCCTTGGCGTGCAGCTTGGCTTCATCACCGGCCATGCCGGAGCGGTGCTGACCCTCTCACGCCCGATGCCGGAGCTGGCGGCGGCGCTTGCTGCGCCAGAGATCGACCCGGACACGGGCGAGCCACTGCCTGTCCTGCTCGACATCGCCCCGGGTTGCGATCTGCGCGCAGCCACCTGCGCGGCCAAGTTCGGCAATCTTCTCAATTTCGGGGGCTTTCCCGAGATCCCGGGCCGCAACCCGCTCGGCGGCGGCTCCATCGTCTGACACGCCCCACAGGCACCAATCCACAATCGGCATTCTCTTATGGTCTGGACATTCATTGCCCGGCTCGTCCTGGGGCTGGTGCTCTCGGCGATCTCCTATGCGCTGAGCCCGCGCCCCAAGGTCGAGAAGCCGCAGGCCGCGGGTCTCGACGACTTCTCGCTGCCCACTGCCGAAGAAGGCCGGCCGATCCCGGTGGTCTTCGGGACGGTGCTGATCACCGGGCCGAATGTCGTCTGGGCAGGCGACCTGAAGGTCGATCCGATCAGGAAGAAAGGCGGCAAGAAATGACGCGCGTGACGATCCAGGACCTGCGCGATGCGCGCTATTGCCTCGCGGGCGTGCGGCCATGGTTCCGTCGCCATGGGCTCGACTGGCAGGACTTCCTCGCGCGCGGCATCGAGGCCGATCGGCTGCGTGCCACCGGGGATGCGCTGGTGGAACCCGTGATCCGGATCGCGGAGACGCGGGAGCGCACACATGGGCGGTAGCAAGAAGCAGACCGTCGGATTCCGCTATTCGCTGGGCATGCATCTGGCACTCTGCCATGGACCCGTCGATGCCATCCGCGAGATCCTCGTCGACCGCCGCACGGCCTGGTCCGTGACGACCGGCGGCGGCGTCTCGGGCGGGGGCGCGGCCGTGGAGGCGCGGATCGGAACGGTCGGCGACATGGCGGCAACCGCGGCGCTGGCAGGCGACACGGGCGCTTTGATCACCTTTCCGGGCACGCTCGCGGGGGTGCGCATCGGCCAAGACTACCGGCTGCAGCTGGCGAACGGCGCGAGCCAGACGATTACGCTGAGTGGCGTTGGCTATGACGCCGCCACCAATGTGACCTCCTGGTCCGCTCTGCCCGAGGCGCTGAGCTTCCCGGCGCAATCGGTCGAAGTGTTCGAGGCGACCAGCGCCGCCAGCAATGTCGGCGCCGGTGGCGGGCGCATCCGGATCGACAAGCCCGACCTCTTCGGCGGCGAGAAGCGCGAGGGCGGCATCACCGGCGATGTCGATGTGCTGATGGGCGGGCCCGGCCAGGGGCAGAATGATTACCTTTCGGCGCGCATGAATGGCGACGTGCCCGGCTATCGCGGCATCTGCAGCCTCGTGCTGCGGCAGGTGTATCTCGGCATCAACCCCTATCTGAAGCCCTGGGCGGTGCGCGTGACCCGCGTGCTGACCGGCGAGGCGGGTGCGGCGCAATGGTATCCCGAGAAGGCCCCCATCGTGCCCGAGGCCAATATCTCGGATGCGGCGATCTACATCACGCTCGATGTCTCGGGCTCGATGTCGGGCACGCGGATGGCCGCGCAAAAGGCAGGCGTCGCGGCGCTGATCCGTGAGATCGGGGCCAGTGTCGATCCCGACCGGCCCAATGACATCCGCATCGTGCTCTGGAACGCGGGCGTCGCGGGAGCCATCGAGCGGCGCAACATGGAGCCGGAGGATTACACCGCGCTGGAAGACTGGATGCTGGCACTCTCGAACAGCACCTCGGGCGGCACCAATTTCAACGCGGCCTTTGCCGAGGCCAGCGCCTTCTTCACGGGCGGCGGTTCGAAGCGGCGGATCGTGATCTTCGTGACCGATGGCGAACCCTCGCCCGTTTCCTCGGTCGATGCGGCCGAGGCCACCATCGCCAGCCTGCCGCCTGTCGACATCTTCGGCTTCAACATCGCGCTCGCAAACACGACCTTCACCGCGCGCATCGACAACACGCCTGTGGACGGCGTGCCGGTGATCCCGCCTGGCAACCCGCAGGCGCTGGTGGCTTCCCTGCGCGGGGCTTTCGGCAACGGGCCGGACATGAACCCGGCCCATATCATCCGGGAATGCCTGACGAACCGCGACTGGGGTCTGGGCTATTCGACGGTCGAGATCGGGGCCAGCTTCACCGCCGCCGCGGACACGCTCTACACCGAGGGCTTCGGTCTGTCGCTTATCTGGCAGCAGGACAGCTCGATCGAGGAGTTCATCAGCAGCGTTCTCGACCATATCGACGCAACGCTGTTCATTGACCGGCGCACCGGGCTCTGGGAGTTGCGGCTGATCCGGGCGGATTACACGGCTGCAACACTACCACTCTTCGACGAGACCAACGTCGTGGATTGGGGCCGCCTGGGGCGCCGCGCGCCCTCGGACCTCGTCAACAGCGTGACCGTGCGCTTCACCGATGCCTGGACCGACGACACCGGCGCCGTCAGCGTGACCGATACCGCCCGGGTGCAGTCCATGGGCGAGGTGATCGCCACAACGCTCGATTATCCGGGCATCCGCTATCAGGGGTTGGCGATCCGTGTGGCCGAGCGCGACCTGCGGGCGCTTTCCGTGCCGCTGCTCACGGGTGAGATCGTGGTGAACCGCGAGGGCGCGGACCTCGGGCCGGGCGATGTGATCCGGCTGCGGTCGCCCCGACTCGGGCTTGATGATGTGGTGATGCGCATCTCCGAGATCGGTCAGGGCGACGGGCGCGACAATGGCATCAGGCTGAAGCTCGCCGAGGACGTCTTCGCGCTGGGCGCGACCGCCATCGCGGGCGGGCGCATGCCCACTGGCACCGGCGTCGCCGCACCGCCGCGGGCACTCGTCCGGCGCATGGTCGAGGAAGCCCCGTACTGGCTGCTGGTCCGCGAACTGGGCCATAGCGAGGCCGACCGCATCCTTGACGAGGATCCCGATGCGGGCGCGCTGGTCGCCACCGGTGAACGCCCCAGCGCGGATGCCCTGGCGGCGGAACTATGGATAGATGCTGGTACGGGGCCCGCGCAGGAGGGAACGGTCGGTTTCGCGCCGACGGCGCTTCTGACGGCAGACGTTTCGGACCACCCCGAGGATCGCGTCCTCCCTGTCACCGGCTGGCGCGAGATCGGTGAGGTGGGGATCGGCACGCTGGCCAGTGTCGGCGGCGAGCTGGTCCGTGTCGACGGGATCACATCCACAGCCATCACGGTTGGTCGCGGTTGCCTCGACACCGTGCCGCGCGCGCACGCGGCGGGCATGCCGGTCATCTTCTTCGACGAGGCCGCACGGATCACGGAAGAAGCGTGGGCGGCGGGCGAAACGCTGGCGGTCCGGCTGCTGCCCGAGACCGGGCGCGGCACGCTCGCCTTCGCGCTGGCGCCCGAGGACAGCGTGACGCTCGACCGCCGCGCCATTCGGCCCCTGCCGCCTGGCCGAGTGCAGGTCAACGGCAGCTATGCTCCGGATGTCGATGCGCTGGTGGCGGGCGAGGTTGAACTGACCTGGTCCCATCGCGACCGTCTGACCCAGACCAGCCCCGTCATCGTTGATCACACCGGCGCCTCCATCGGGCCCGAGCCAGGGGTCGGCTATGCTGTCGAGGTTCGCTGGATCGACCCCGACACGGGCGCGCCTCTCCTGCCGCCGAGCATCACCATCGACGCTGGCAGCGGCACAAGCTGGATGCTGTCGCCCGAGGATGTGCCGGAGAGTGGCGCCCCCGAGCGCACGGCTGAGATCGACCTCGCCGTCCGGGCGCGTCGGATGGTCGAGGGTGCCTGGATCACGGACCTTGATGCGCGCCGCTTCCGCCTGACCGCCCCCTTCGCCGCCGGTTGGGATCGCGGCTGGGGCTTTCTCTGGGGCAGCTGACAGGCCTCTCCGCAATCATCGCGACCAACATGAAAGAAGACGAGCATGTCGGAACGGATCATGCCGGGGCTGGGGCTGCGCGCCTTCTACGCCCCCGGCCAGCGCAACTGGGGCACCAGCGTCAGCGAGGACCTGCGCGCGCTGTCGGTGCTCGTGCAAGCGCGCGCGCTGTCGCGCAGCGCTACCCTGCCACCCGTGGGCAATCCCGGCGATATCCGCATCGTCCCGGCTGGCGCGCTCTCCCATGCGAATGCGCTGGCCCTCTGGGACGGCGAAGCGGGGGCGGAAGACTGGGTCTATCTCACCCCGCAGGAGGGCTGGCAGGTCTGGATCGCGGACGAAGCCCGGCATGTGCGGTTCACAGACGGCGCATGGATCGAGGTGCCGCGGCCCGGTGTCGTGCGTATCCGGACGCTAACCGCGACCAGCCATACGCTGGACGCCTTCGATCTGGGCAGCATCCTCGAGACGACTGGTTCATCTGCCGTCACCGTGACCATCCCGCCCGAGGCCTCGGTGCCCTTCGAGATCGGCGCGCTGGTCAATGTCACGCAAGTCGGTGCGGGGATCGCCACGGTCACGGCGGCAGCGGGGGTATCGCTGAATGGCGTCACCGGCGGCTCGGTCGCACTGGATGGCCAATGGTCCGGAGCATCGCTCGTCAAACGCGGGGCGGATGCCTGGGTCATTCAGGGCGCACTGACCGGGGCTGTCACATGAGTCTGCTGATGATGCGCGGCGCGATCCTGGCGCAGGGTGGCGATACGGCACCTCCCGTCGATATCGGGTCTGCATGGGAGCTGGATGTCACCCGCCGCCCCGCAGGCTACACGCTGTCGGATGGCAACCAGACTGCCATCAACACTGCGGGCGCCAGTGATTACCGGGCTTGGGTGCCCACCGCCAAGGCTATCCTGCCCACCGACGGACGGCGCTATTGGGAGATTCTGTGCGCCTCGGGCGGTGCTGTCGAGTTCGACGGCTATCTGGGCATCGTCTCTGATGATCAGCGCGAGGAGTATGACACGGGCAACAACCCAATCACGCTCGGCTCAATCGGGTATCGCGGGAACGGAACGCTCTGGTCCTCGAACACCGGCACAGCCAGCCAGCGCCTGACCGGGCTGCCCCCCTATGGGGCGGGCGATGTGGTGATGTTCCTCTTCGATCCTGCCTCCGCCGAACTCTGGGTCGGGCTGAACGGTATCTGGCGCGACGATCCAGTGAGCGGCGCACCGACATGGACCGCCGCGCCCAGCGCCGCCTGGTTTCCGCAGATCCAGGGGCGCGATCCGGGCGATGGCGGTACGCTGCGCTCGCTGCCCTCGCAGTTCAGCTATCCGGTTCCGCCCGGTGCGCAGGCGCTGGGCTATGAGGATCCGGATCTACGCATCTACCAGGCCCATGCCTTCATCGAGTTGGCCTGGGACAAGGACCTCAGCGTCGCCGAGCTGGAGGCCTGGCTCGATCTCGGCGGCGGCCCGCGCCTCACCTCGGGCAATGTCTCGCTGTTTCTCGATCACGGCGGGGGCACTGCGCTCTCCGCCGCCCATGCCGCCCTCTATATAGAAGTGGAACTGCCATGAGTTACATCCTGCATCTGGGCCATCAGCCCACCGACATCTCCGGCGTGGCCGGTTCGCTGAGCACCGTCGCTGCCGGCTTCGAAGAGACCCTCGACGTCAACGGTATCCGCTTCAACGGATCGCGCACGCTGGCCGCCCCCTTCGCTGTCGGGTTTCCCGCGCCGGTCGGTGATATGTGGCTGGGGTTTCGCTACGTACCGCCCAACAACGATTCCGAGAGCATCACCCAGAGCAATGCCGGGTTCCTCGAGTTCTTTGACGCGGAGAATGTCAGGATCGCGCAGGTCCGCCCCCTGACCTCAACCAACCGCTACCACGCCGAGGCACATGGCGACACGGTCGAACAGGGAAGCTCGAGCTATTTCGCCCCGAACGGCCAGGCCCAATGGGTCGATGTGCGCCTGAGCGTCGGGGCCGAGATCACCATCGAATTCTACGTCGATGGCGTACTGCAGAGCACCGCCACCGCGGCGAACACGGGCGGCAAGGGCAAGCCGGTACAAGTCGTCTTCACGAATGTCGGCCTGCACGGCACCTCCCAGAACCGCACATGGTATTATGCTCATGTCGCGGTCCTCGACGGGGTGTCGACCATCGGACGTCGCTTCGTGCGTCGCATCCCCAATGCCATCGCCAGCTTCAACGAGATGGTGGGCAGCATCGACGCGCTCAGCGATAGCGATATCGCCACGCGGGTCGCCAGCACCACGGCAGGGCAGCGCATGTCCTTCTCGCTCACCGGCCCGACCGGTCCGGCCACGGTATCGGCCATCGCGGGCGTGCACCTCAAGCAGATCGCGCAGGCGGGCACGGACGGTCCGGACGCCACCGCAGGCTTCCTGCGCATGGGCGGCGTGAACCATGACGCCACCCCCGTCACGGTGCCCGACCTTGCGCCCGTGCCTGTCTATTCCAGCTGGGCGATCAACCCGGCTGATGCGAGCCCCTGGAGCGATCTGACGCTGCCGAACGAGGTCGGGATCCTGTCGGCATGACGCAGCAGTCCTCCCTGTCCGAGCAGATCGCGCAGGCCTTCCGCGATCATGGCATCGCGGCCGCCATCGGCGTCTGGTTCACCTTCATCGCCGGGCTTGCCACTGCCGTGACGAGAAAAGCGTTCACCAACGAGGCACTGCTGCACAAGCTCGAGCAGGAGCTGGCCGAGGAACGCACCCGCATCGAGAAGCGCCGCGACGAGGACCGCAAGATCGACCATGACCGGCTCGCGCGCATCGAGCGCGACATCCACGACATGCGCAATCTGATCTTCGCCGCCTTCCAGCGCCGGAACGGCGACTGACGCCAGCCGGTGCCGGGCCCAGCGCGGCCAGACTGACAGCTTCGCACAGCTGACTTCCCTACCTGCCGTCCACCCCGGGTGGCGGTCCCGTTCGCATGCCCTTCACCCCAAGGAGACCACCATGTCCGACCCCATCCGCACCTTTCGTCATCACCGTGACGTTCCCGACAGCCTCTGGCGCTGGCGGAACTTCTCGCCCGCCGAGATCGCCTGCCGCGGCACCAGTCAGCTGAAGCTGCACCCCGACGCGCTGGACAAGCTGCAGGCGCTGCGCGACCGGCTGGGCAAGCCGCTGATCGTGCGTTCCGCCTATCGCAGCCCCGAGCACAACCGCGCCGTCGGCGGGGCGCCGCGCTCGAAGCACATGGACGGCACGGCCTTCGATATCGCCATGTCGAACCACGACCCCGTCGCCTTCGAGGCCGCGGCGCGGGAGGTGGGGTTTCTGGGGTTTGGGTTTTATCCGCGCTCCGGCTTCATCCATATCGATCTCGGTCCCGCGCGCCAGTGGGGCGAGCGCTTCCCGGTGCGGGCGGTGCCGTTTGCCGCCGAGGCCCCGCCCGCGCGCGAGGCGCTGGCCGACAGCCGTACCCTGCGCGGAACCGGGGCGGCAGGCGTCGCCACCGTGGGCGCCGCCGGGGTCGAGGTCGCGCAGGAGGTACTGGCGGAGGCGCGGGGTGCGATCGTGCCGCTGGTCCCGTCCCTTGACACCCTGCGCTGGCTGTTCATCGCCCTCGCGCTGGCCGGGATCGCGGTGGCCGTCTGGGCCCGCCTCGACGACTGGAAGAAAGGCCTGCGCTGATGTGGGCCAGCCTCCTGGCTGGGCTTCTCGCCCGGCGCTGGGCGCGGCGGGCGGCGGCTTTTGCCCTCGCCGCGCTCACCATCGCCCTGTTCATTCTCAACCTCCGTCGCCAGGGCGAGCGCGCAGGCCGCGCCGCCGAGCGGCTCGATATGCTGGAGCGCTCCAATGCCATTCAACGCCAGATGCTGGATGCGGCCGCCCGCCGCCCTCGCAGCCGCGACGATCTTCTTGACCGCCTGCGCGGGGGGGGTTCTGACGCTCCGCCAAGGGCCTGCCCGCCCGTTTTGGCGTACAGCCAGGGTGAGCAGATAAGCGTCGCCGAGGAAGTCGCTGCGCTACCTGAGGGGGCGCTCATTGTGGGCTGGCTCGCGGATTACGCCGTCCTGCGCGATCAGGCGCGGGCATGCGCAAGGAGGTAGCCTGGAACCCTTGTTCGAAATCGTGGCGTGATTGCGGGCATCCGGCTATTCTCGCGTGATGAACAAAGACGACGAAAAGCGCGTTGCAGCAAGGCTGGCCAGAATCATGGCCATGCTTTGCGTGCGCGACACGCAGCTTGAGACGCTGCATGCCGGACTGGGACCCATCACCCGGGCCGGCGACTACTCGGATGTCTTCGTGGTGGACGCAGACGGCAGGCGCATCCCCTGGTCGGAGGTCTCGCGCTTCGACGACGCCGAGATGCGCCAGTTGATGCAGGAAATTGTCAACCGCCTCTACACGTTCCATCTCGAGGCCAATGACCCCAAGCTGCAGGCGACCATCGAGCGCTGGATGGGCGTTGCGATGAAATGGGACGAGCCGAGCCTCGATCATCGCATGTTGTCACCTGGTGCCCGGAAATGACCATCAAGATATCGACAGCGCCGCCAGACCGACCGCACGAGATACTCGACACGATTGCCGCTGTCGGGGTTTCCACCAAGGGTACTTTCAGGGGTGGGCCTCACCTCGACAAGGCGCTCGAAGCCTGCAAGGAAGGGCTCAGGAACTTCGCTGCTGAGCTTGGTGCCGATGCGGTCGTCTCCTGTCAGTCCGAGACGCATTTCGACAACCAGGTGATCAACGTCGCTGGCTTTGGCACCGCCGTGCGTTGGAAATAACGCTCATCAGAGCAACCCGCGGTCCACAAGTGCCTCCTCCCCGATGAGATCGACGATTAGGGCGATGTGGTCAGGCGACAACGCGAAATGCTCGGCGCGCGGATCTGCCGCCGGCACAAGCTGCGCCATTTCCGCCTTGAGAAGATCGCGGGCCACCCCGTTCTCGATCACCCCCTCTACGCCCTCGTAAACAAAGCTCCGCGGGATGCGCACTCCGGGCTCGAGGGTCAGGCCATGGGCGCTGGCGCTGGCGATCAGCGCATAAGCGCAGCGCGGGGTCGGTCGGCGCGGCGACGGGTGCGGCGTGCTTGGCAGGATGCGGGCGATCTGGCCGACCGGCTTGACCGGAACACTTCGGACGGGGCCGATGCCCTGCAGGAACCGGTTCAGCACAGCCCGCTCCGGGTTGTCCTCCGGTTCGCCCGAGAGGGTGGCCTCGTGCCGCGCGACACTGAAGGGCGACGAGCCCGCCGCACGGCCGACGCCGCCTGCGAGGTTGGTCAGCGTCCCGCCCTCGTGAAGCCGACCGATCCGGGCGATCAGTGTGGCTTCGCGTTCAAGGCTCGCCTGCTCGCGCTCCCGCGGGAAGACGCTGTCGATCACATACAGAATCGTCGATCCCTGACGCAGGATCTTCCGGATGACGTTGCATTTGAAGGGATTGGTTTCGCCGATAGAGTGATTTTGTCGTGCCTCGGCCTCATGAGCAAGCACACGGCGATTCACACCCTTGCCGACATAGAAGGGTGTCTGGTCCGGCCGGCAGAGAACGTAGACGTAACTGTGACCGGAAAGCGTGACGAGATAGCGCTCGAGCTCAGGCCTTGGGCCGAAGAACACCGCACGGTCGAGCTCGGGATGCGGCCCGCTCATGCTGTCAGCCCTAGCCGTTCACTCACATCCTCAAACCCCGGATCCTCGGCGTAGACCCGCTCGAGCTCGCGCCGTGCCTGCGCCTTGCGGCCCACCTGATCGTAGAGCACCGCGCGCTCGTAGCGCAGCTGGCGCAGGAGGGTGTCGGCACGGTCCTTGCGGCGGCGCAGCGTGAGTGTGAACACGTCGATGGCAGCGTCAGCCAGCCCGAGCCGGGCGAGCGCTCGGCCCCGGTAGAGCAGGAGCGCCGTTTCCACCGGCGTCTCGTTCGCGATCCCGGCAGTCAGGGCGACGACCCGTTCCAGCTGCGCGCGGTCCGCGTCGTCCTCGAGGGTCAGTTCCGCGAAGGACAGCAGCACCACCGGATCAGACGGCTCGATCGCGAGCAGCCTCTCGACATGGCGCATCGCTTCGGCGCGGTCCCCGTTGAGCTGTGCGATCTCGACCAGCGCCAGCCGCGTGCCGCGCTCGCGGGGGCGGGCATGGGCATCGACCTCGGGCGTTACCGGAAAGGTCACCTGCGCGGCAACCCCGTATTTCTCCAGCAGGCTCCCCAGCCGGTCGAGACCGCCCAGCGCGGCCTCCAGATGACGCCGCGCGGGCGCGAATTCCTCGCGCCGGAGCCGCAGCATGCCCGCCATCCAGGCGGCATCGGGCAGCTCGGCGGCCTTCTCGAGCTCGGCAAGCGCGGCCGCCTCATCGCCCGCATTCAGCGCCTTCAGCCCGTTGACCAGGGCGCGCTCATCCGCAGGCGTGAACAGCCGCTGGAAGAAGCCGAGGTTCAGCCGGTCGCGCTGGGCCACCCGGGGCGCATTGGCGGGTGACGGTCGGCGTGGCTCGTGCACGGTGTAGAAGAGGCCCGTTCCAGGCAGACCAGCGGTGACCCGATTGCCGCGCGGGCTGACGGTGTATTTCGCGCCGCGCGGGCCAAGGGACAATGACGCTGTCGATTTCGACAGGTTCAGCGTGACACCGGGGGCAATCCGGATGCGGCGCCAGAAGCGGAAGGACATCCGTTCACTTCACCGACTTGTCGACAAACCCGAGTGTGGTTGCGTTCTCCACCAAGGTCCGCACCTTTGCTCGGTCGAGACCACCAAGCACCTCGGCATCGATCTCAAGCTTGATAGAAACATCGGCACCCGGCAGCGTGGTGAGCTGCTCAATGATGGCTTCGACGATCTGGTGAATATCGCGTGCTGGTCTCTCGGGGGAAATCATCACCGTCCCGTGGAAACGGGTAGGCTTTTGTTCAGCTGGGGCAGTGGCAGGCGTTCCCGGAGCAGGCTGCGTTGTCGGGTCTGGCCCATGGATTACGGCAGGCACCGGGCCCCCTGCGGGTGCTGCAGCTGTTTGCTTTTGCCGGTACTGTTCTGCGACATCCGGCTTGATGATCACTGATTCAGAATCGATCACGACCTGAGCGCTCGAGGCACTGGAAATCGCCAGGCCGACATAGCTCCCCTTCGTCTCGTCCCAACGTTCTGCATAGGCGAAGGGCCCCGGCAGCATGCCGCTGACAGCTGCGTGCACAGCCTTCGAAAGAACGGCTCTATTCTTCACTCGGGGGAGATAGGTGTAGCGGTTCAGATACTCCCACAGGTCGTTGAGATGCAGATGCGGTTTACCATTCCAGATGTATTTCTCGAGCTGACGGTTCAGGTTGTCCGGGCCAAGCTCGGGCCAGATCCCCTGATCGCTGACCAGTTTCTTGCTGGCGCGAGCGAGTAGCCCGTCCTGCGCCGGAACCTTGGCTGACATCCACTCTACGTCGGATTGGGCGCTCTCCTGAACCGGGTAGATCAGATAGCACCAGGCTTCCTTCATCCGCGTTTTCAGCGTCTCGCTTGCCTCTTTCAGCTTGGCTTCGGCGAGAGCGCTGTCGCTCTGCGTCAGGTTGAGACGTTTGGTCTCCCGAACGATCTCCGCCCATGCCAAAGCCGCACGCTGGGCCGCCTTCAGATTGTCCAGCTGCCGCTGTTCGGCGGCAAGGAAAACCAGCATGTTGCGGTAAACGCGAGGCGTGCTGCCTCGCTGCATCATAATGTCCTTGGCTTCCGCCAGAGCCTCTGATCCGTCCCGGCCAGTGTGAGGATGCGCGACGCCGAGAACCACTGCGCGGACACCGCCGGGCTCGTCGGGGATATCGGCCGAGCTGCCAGGGGCGACCTGAACGGTGTCGAAGTGGCCGCGATCCGCAACGCCGTTGATGTAGCCACCGAGCGCCTTGTCGATCTCATGAAGGACCAGCGCTTCCTCGAACTGAGCGGCGCGGTCGGCGGCAAGTCTGTTGAGGCTGGCCGACATCGAGTACCAGTATCGGCCAAGGTCGCTGTGCATGAACTTGGCCTGGTTTGCGAGGCGGCGCAGGGCGTCGCCAAAGATCGCCGGACGTTCGCCGGGTTGGACGACGCCAAGGTTGATCTGCTTGTCGTCGAGCCCTTTGTTCTCCTGACCGTGCGTCGGGGCCGTTCCCATGAACACCGCGCGCGCAACGCGGCGTGTCGCCGAGTACCGGTTCAAATTCGGGGCTGACTGGTCGATCTTGTACGGCGTTGCCGTCACGCCATCGACGTCCCCTGCGATGATCGATTGCCAGCTGGAGTCGAGGTAGTGCAGCAGCTCCGGCTCGACGCGCGCCGAGCTGATTGCAACACTGCCGGGCATGATCATCACCGAGGGATCGTTGCCCATCCACAGTTCGTGGATCACCTGCGCCATCAGGCGCAGCACGCCACGTGTGCGCTGGAATTTCTCTAGCGAGCCCCAGCTGGTATAGAGCTGGTCGAACAACTCCGGATGGATGGGGTAGGCCTTTTCCAGCTTCCGCCGGTAATCCTCATCGGAGCAGCCGTTCGGGAAGTCGTTCGCATTCTCGCGGTAGAGCTTGGCGAACTGCTTCAGCGTGTTGTCGCGGTGATGGAACTTGTCGCCGGGGATTTCCTTGAACAGACGGCGACGGACGATCTCGTAGCTTTCCTCCTGGCTGGCTGGTCGCCACGACGACTCCACGCGGCTAAAGGTCTGCTTCAGACGCGCCAGCGCTTCCTGTCCACCTTCGCCGCCGACCTCGATCTGCGAGGCAGGCAGCGAGGCCACCAGCAACACGCCGGGGCTCGCCTTGACCGCCTCGGTCAGGGACTGCACGAAGGACAGATTCGCGTCGAACGAGCCGGACGGCAGCCCCTCGACCTTGTAAATCTGGCGCAGGTAGGCGACCCATTCGTCGATCAGGATCAGCGCGGGCGAATACTTCTTGAACAGCGTCTCCAGCAGGTTCGATCCTGGCGCGATCCCGCGCTCGTCGTTCTCGGCCAGCATCTCGAACGCCTCGGCGCCGCCCAGCTGCCACGCCAGCTCGCCCCAGGTCGTGCGGATCTTCCGGCCGCCCTCCAGCGAGATCACGTCCTGCGGACCGCGCGAGGTGCCCACCAGCACCGCGCGGTTGATTTTGCCCGGCACCGTCAACCCGCTCCGCCTCAGAAGCTGGTCGAGCCCCGGCAGATCTTCCACCGGCGTGCCGCTCACCATGTGGTAGAGCGCCAGCATCGAGTGCGTCTTGCCGCCGCCGAAGTTCGTCTGCAGCTCGACGACCGGATCGCCGCCGCCGGCGCCCAGCCGCTTGGCCGCGCCGACCAGCAGCGTGCTGAGCCCCTCGGTCAGATAGGTCCGGGCGAAGAACTCGCGCGGGTTGCGGTATTCGGACGGCGCGCTGCCGTTGTGCACCTTTGCGAGGTCGGCGGCGAACTCGGCCTGCTGGAACTCTCCGGTGGCCACGTCCTGGTGCGGCTCGACCACCTCGCGCCAGGGCATAAGCCCCGCCACCGTGTCGACCGAGATGTCCGAGCGCTGCGTCCTGCGCCGCTCCTCGTTCCGAGCCAGCTCGGCATATTTCGTGCGCAAGATCGTGTCGCGCGAGGCGCTGATCTTCTCGGCGGTCTCCTTGGCGCTGACAGATTCCAGCAGCCGCCGCATCGTGTCGAGCGCGCGCTCTGCGTCGTCATAGGTGAAGGCCTCGTTGTGCGAGAGCTTGTTGCGCACCTCGAGCAGCTCCGAGACGTAGGACCGCTCCGGATGCCCCAGCACCATAGCGAAGGCGTCCTTCCAGAAAGCCATCATGACCTGCAGCAGCCCTTGCTGGTCCCAGTTCACCTGGCCGTTGCCGTTGGGCCGCAAGCCACGGACGCGCTCGACCACCTGCACCTGCCAATGGCCCTGCAGCGAGCTTTCCAGCCGCTTCTCGACAAAGGGGATCAACGCCTCGGGCAGAAGCTCCATGCCCTCGAACACATGCTGACGGGTAGACTTGGCCATCGGTGAAATCCTTTACTCAATGCAGTCGGGTCAATCGCGAGGCAGGAAGCCACTGGCATTCACGGCAGGGATCGGCAGATCCTTCATGTTCAGATGGACAATGATCTTTTCCCCGTAGTGGGGCGCCCAGCCGTCCCAATTGCCTTCGTAGCAAGACCTACAGACGTCGATCCCATAGCGCGCGATATGCTTGCCGTCGTAGCGCCCCGGTCCGAACTGGTAGCCCGAGCCGCAGGTGAAACACGTTTGCATGAACTTGTAGCCGTCTCGATCCGCCATGCGGGAGCCCTTCATACCTCAAACCTCATCTGCCGGTTCCGCCCTTCAAGCGAAACCGTGGCGGCCATCTGGCTCAGCTCGGACCAGTCGGCGATCAGGGCGTTGTAGACCGTGGCCTCGGACGCCTCGCGGCGTTTGTTGGCGGCGATGTCGTAGAGGCAATAGGCCAGATCCTTAACCGCCTCGGCCTGAGGCCCTAGGCGTTTGAGCAGTGCCGCACTGTCGTGCGACAGGCCCGTCCGCTCGTGCAGGCGCACGAGGTGCTGCAGGCATTCCCAGACGGTCAGATGCCCGTCCTCCTCGGGCGCCCAGTCGGGGTCGAGCTCGTCGCGTTTCAGCAGCCGCACCTTGCCCGCAGCGCTTTCGACGATCCCGGCATGCTTCACGCTGTCGACCGCAATCCCGCGGGCGCGCGCAAGGCTGTCGGCGACGCCGAAATCCCCCTTGCCCATGCCGTTCTGCTCGAACCAGGTGATGGCAAAGCGGGTGTCGGCGTCGAACTCGCCCTGGATGCCGCCGAGATACTCGTCGAGCTCGGCATTGATCAGTTGCAGCGCGGTCTTGACCGTCATCGCGCTGTCGTCGGCCTCGAGCACAGCGCGGTAGCGCGAGTAGACGCCCATGCCGGGGCCGATGGCCGATTGCGGCATGTCGGCCGGGGCGATGTTGGCGGCCTGAAGCTCGGCGATGGCAGGGGGCAGCTCACGTTTCAGGGCGCGAATGAACTCAGCCCGAGTAATAACTTCAGCCGAAACTTCCTTCTTGCGGCAAACAAGAACAACCGAGTTGGCGAGGGCATTGGTTCCCGAAGCGATCATGCGGTTCGCCATCTCGGTGCGCATCGGCCATGTGCCGACCACGGCATACCCGGCCTCGACCACTGCTTGCAGGAAGGTGGCCCAACCCGTCGAACTGATGCCTTCCTGAGCGACCTCACTCTGCTTGAAAGCATAGTAAATGGCGGCAGGGTATTCTGAACCGGTACGGGCTGCCATATTGCCGATGGCTTTTCGCATTCCCAAAAGGAAAAAGTCCTCAGCCGCCTTCTTGCCACCATGCCTGTAAGGCGTAGCGACGAGTTCCTCATTTTTCGGCGTAGCTAGAATTCCAAACAAACTTGGGTAGATTGTTCGCAATGCCGGGCGCATCCAGCTGAAAAAGAAATCCGAGAGGTCTGAATAACCGATATTGTCGTAATACGGCGGATCGGTGGAGATAACCGCACCATCTGGAAACTCTACTGTTTGAGCGTCATGCTGCACAACACGGCCGGGCGAACTGGGCATTAGTTTTTCAATAACTCGCAAAACCCATTCCACATTATTCAAGAAATTCCCTGTCGCTGATGAGAATGGATTCCCCTCAGCATAGTCCCAAGTCATAGGCAGAGCCTGTCGCGCAAAGGTATTCCGCAACGCCTCCATCTTTGGAGATGAGTCCCACGTGCAAATTGTTGAACCACGATCCGCTGATCTGTTTATTGCGAAGCTCATGAACACGCATATTGCGTCAGCGTATGCCGCTGCGCCAATCCCCCCATCTGCGAGACCGGCCTCGTCCAGATGCAATTTGGTATCCTTGGCGTCTTCCATGACCTGTTGCCGCAGTTCCGAAAGAAGCCCGATCATTGTATTTAGAATCGACAGTTGCCTTTGTGTGAATGCATCTCCCCAAAGTGGCATGCCGTACATTGGCAGTCGGTCGACGTCGTGAGACGGTGCCGGAACCCGACCTTCGGGTTTCCATTCAGCCCGCACGCTAAGCGCAAGCGTGGCATGGGCGTCATCCGAATCCACGTAAATGCGGCCGCGCGGACCTTCCGCCACAATGGCCATCAGTTGTGCGCCGAGCCGTCCCGCCTGAGCCTGCGCCCTCACATAATCGACATCAATCGCGGCGCTGGAAAGGGGACAGACGAAGTTGCCACGACCAACTTTGTTTCCGTCTTTCGCAACGGCCAACTCCGCTTTGGTCCCGCCACGGCGCACCCGGAACCTGACTTTCTTGGTCTGCTTGTCCACTATGGGTTCAACCCAAGCTTCTTTTCCGGGTTTTGATCCAAGGACAAAGCTCGACGCGATAGGCACTTGCACATCCGAGAAGGCCGGGTCCGGGCTCGGCACTGTCCGCGCCCAGATCCAAGCGATCACCGTCGCCTTGCCACCACCAAACTCCTTCGGCAGGTCCACCTGCGGGTAGAGATGCCCGATGCGCTCCCACGCCTTCTCGCGCATCCATTCGCCATAGTATTTCACATCCTCGGCCAGCCCCTCGGCGTTGCGATAGAACGAACGCTCCTTGATGCCGGGGTGGATGGGGGGCATGTCCTTGAATTTCGGCGGGATCTCGATCATCGCCTTGCCGATCATCACCGCCACCGGGTTCAGGTCGGACCCATAGGCGGGCAGGCCCAGCCGCTGCGCCTCGAGCGGGATCGACCCGCCGCCCGAGAACGGGTCATAGACCGGGGGCAGCACGCCGCCGCAGCTGCGCCGGATCTCGGCCCGTGCGCGTTCCAGCACCTCCTCGTTGGTCGAGTTCTCCCACTTCACCAGGTCCTCGATGATGGCGAAGAGCCGCTTGCGCTCGATCTCGACCGCCACATCCTCCAGCGTCGGTTCCGGCGCATTCGCCGCCGCCCCCTGCGCCGAGGCCTTGCTCTTCTCCCAGGCCGCCACCCGCCCGGGCAGCTCCGCCTCCGCCCGCGCGCGCAGTTTCGGATCGGCCATCAGCTCATCGACGCAGGACGAGGGATCGTCCACCAGTTGCGCGAACAGCACCGCCCGACACGCCGCCAGAGGCCGCCGCGCCCACCACAGGTGCAGGGTGGAGGGATGCCCATGCCGGATCGACTTCTCCCGCGCCGAGGCGGCATTGATCGCCTCGAGCGGGATGGCTACTTCGATGAGTTTCTTCTTGTAGGGCTGGGACACGGCTTACTCCGGGAATTCGATGAAGGTGGGCACGGCAACAAGTTCGGGCCCACGCGGCGGGGCGTTCTTGCGCCAGCCGCCTTTGATGGTCTGCAATTTCGAAATTGGAAAACGCTCCGCGGCGGCCAGCGGCATGAGCTGCCGGACGTGCCAGAAAACGGCCCAGTGGCCCTTGTTGTCTGTGTAATACTGGCCCGTGGTCGGCGGGCGATGCTCCATCCCCAGCGAGTGCCGACCGTTGTGCGTTTCCTCGCTGCCGACATACCAGCCGATCCAAGACACCATCGATGTAACCTTGGCGGGGTCGTCCTCGTGCGAGGGATAGATCACGACCGGCACCGGCTCGCCTTCGCGGCGCTGGTCGATGTCGCGAAAGAGTTCGAACTTTCGAGAGCCGAACGCCACGAAGCCTTTCTCGGCCGCGATGCCCTGACCGGACTCGAGATGCTCCAGAGGAACAGGGGCCAGAATGGCGAAATCCTTCATCGCGGAACCTCCGCCCGCTCGAGCAGGCTCTTGATGCTGAATTGAATCGCGTTGTGCTCAAAGGGCGGCTCGCGCGTGTCGAGTGCGCCGTGGACATAGCGCGGCGCAGTGGCGAAGCCGTTCTCGACCTGGACGACGGCCAGGATGAACTTGTCGGGCTCGTGCAGCGAGGTGATGACCTCCTGCCGCGTGATCATCACCGTGTCGGCGCCGTCGATGCGGCCTTTGACCTCGATGAAGCGCAGGTGGTCCGCCTTGGGGTCGTAGGAGGCGATGTCGTAGCCGACTTTCTGAGCGGAGACGTCGGTGGGTGCGTTCCCCAACGCGCGCTCGACGGCCATGACCGCGTCCATCGCCGCGATCTCGATCTTGCGCCGGGCGACCGGATCCTCGGAAAATCCGTTCGCGGTCGCGGCGAGTTCGTCCGCTGGCGCGCGAGAATTCAGTAGGCCGCGCGGAATGACGACCATGCCGCCGCGCACGCGCGGAGGCTGGGCAGAGATGAAGCGTTCTTGGTCGAGCGCTTCCAAACGGCGCTTCAGACGCTCGGCCAGCTCCTCGGCCCGTCGCTGCGCGTTCTGCCAGTTGAGGCGGGTCTTCTTGCCGGCGCGCTCCTCCTCCTTCAGCTCGAAGGCGCGCGCGTCCCAGTAGTTGATTTCCTTCTTGAGCCGCGCCTTCACCTCCTGCTCGACCTGGTCGATCTCGGGGATGCGGCGCGCCTTGACCTCCGCGACGTGCTTCTGGGCGAGTTCGACGGTGGCGAAGCGGACGGCAGTCTTTTCGAGGTCCGTGCGCAGCCAGTCGGCCTGCAGCAGATCCTCGACGCGCGCGATCTCTTCGGGGCGCGCCGGGCGCAGGTTCAGGTGGGGTGCGATGCCGGCGTTGGTCGTGGCGCCGTTCCGGTCGATCGCGGCGAACTGGAGACGCTCAGAGACGATGTGGGACCTGCCAGCGGCCGTGGGCCGGCCGTCCTGAACGCTGTGCTCCAGAAGAAAAATTGCGGCGATCTCCTCGCCGGGATCCGTGTCGTCGACCAGGATGGCCCCGCGCTTCATGAGGTGATCGTATTGCTCTCGCACGAGGCTGATCACCGCCTCCAGCAACGGATGACCCGGGCAGATGAAGGCCGCGACAGGTTGCTGGTTGATCTTGTTCTTCTCGAAGCAGATCCGTTCGTACTTCTTCTGGATTGGCGCACCGGTGCCGACCTGGCGATCCCGCTCGCGGATGTTCAGCGGGACGTGGGTGATCTCCCAGCGGCCTTCTTCACGGCGCTTGATCTGGCCACCGAGGTGCTTGAACGCCTCTACGAAGAAGCTCTGGATATGATGCGGCTGGAGACGCTGAGCCTCGGCCCGCTCCATTTCGATCCGCAGTTCGTGCACGCGGGCGGCGGGCATGGTGTCGTTCGTGAGGGCTCGGCGCTCCAGAAGCTGGAGGAGGTGTTGCTGATCGACCGCGCCGTCAACCGCCTGAAACAGCCTCGCCTTCACGTCCTCCTGCTCGCCGTACTGGATGGCTTCCACCAGCAGATCGCGCAGCGCCGTTCCTTCGAACAGTTCGCCCAACACGTCGTAGACGCGGCCGCCGAGGGCTTCCCGCGCCGCCTCAAGCTTCTCGAGGAGACGAGCATAGACCTCGCCTTCACGGGTATCAGCGGCGACGAGGTTCCAGAGATGGCAGACCTCGGTCTGACCGATCCGGTGAATGCGGCCGAACCGTTGCTCGATCTTGTTCGGGTTCCAGGGCAGGTCATAGTTGACCATCAGGTGGCCGCGCTGAAGGTTGACGCCTTCGCCAGCGGCATCGTTCGCGATCAGGACTAGCATGTCCCGATCCTGCATGAAGCGTTCGACGACCTTGCGCCTCTCCTCCCGGGTGACGCCCCCATGGATGACTTCGACAGCTCCCGGCTTTCCGAGGCGCGCGCGCACCTTTTCCAGCAGGTAGTGCAAGGTATCCTTGGGCTCGGTGAAGATGATCAGTTTGCGCCGGTTTCCATCGCTGTCGACCATCAGCTCATCGTCGAGGATGCGATCGAGCTGGGTCCACTTGGTATCCTTTCCCGAGCGAAGGACGTCGAGCGCCATAATCTCCAGTCCCTTGAGGGTCTGGACCTCGATCTCGAGCTGTTCCACCGTCTCTGCGGTCGTGGCGCCGGTTGAGATCAGATCCTCGAGCTCATCGACCTCGTCCTGGCCGTATTCGTCGATGTTCTTCAGCACTTCGTCCGGGACGCTCGGCTCGTGAAAATCGGCGCGGCCGCCCTTGCGAGCCAGCCTGGCTTCGGCCAGCTCAGCTTCCAGCCTCTCTCGTCTGCGCTTCAGGGACTGATAGATTGCGGCAGGCGACGAGGCGAGACGACGCTGCAGGATCTGAAGCGCGAAGCCGACATTGTTTCGTTTCTTGCCATCCTGCTCCGCGAACCGCTGCACGCGGTTCATCTCCGTCCGAACGTATTCTGTGACGGCGCTGTAGAGCGCAGCCTCTTCGGGTGATAGGTCATATTTCACCGTGTACGCCCGACGTTCAGGAAACAGCGGCCTGCCGTCGAATTTCAGCAGCTCTTCCTTGGTCAGGCGGCGCATCATGTCGGCACTGTCGGCGTAATGCACGCCGTCACGGAAGCGACCTTCGAAGCGGTCGCCATCCAGCAGCGCCATGAAAAGCTGGAAGTCCTCCTCCTTGCCGTTGTGCGGCGTCGCGGACATCAGTAGCAGGTGGCGACAGACTCGGCCGAGCTGTTGGCCCAGCTGGTATCGCTTGGTGTACTTGACGTCGCCGCCGAAGTAGCTGGCCGACATGCGGTGCGCTTCGTCGCAGATGATCAAGTCCCATTCCGTGGACGAAGCGAGCTTCTGCTGGAGATCCTCGTTCCGCGCGAGAACATCGAGGCGAGCGATGAGCCGGTTGCGGTCATTGAAGACGTTGCCCGAACGCGAGGTCTCGATCATGTCGCGGGAAAGAATGTCGAACTCGAGCGAGAACTTCTCTCCCAGCTCGTCCTGCCATTGCTCGACAAGGCTGCCGGGCGCGACGACCAGACAGCGTTCGAGATCGCTACGCGCGATCAGCTCCTTGATCAGGAGGCCCGCCATGATGGTCTTGCCGGCTCCCGGATCGTCGGCAAGCAGGAAGCGAAGCGGCTGCCGCGGCAGCATTTCGCCGTAGACGGCCGTGATCTGGTGCGGAAGCGGATCGACGAGGCTCGTGTGGATCGCCAGATACGGGTCGAAGTAGTGCGCGAGCTTGATCCGGTTCGCTTCCGTCACGAGCCGCAGAAGACTTCCATCGGCATCGAAAGACCATGCACGGCCTCGCTGCTCGACGGAGAGGCGATGCTCGTCATCCCGATAGAGCGTGGTCTCTGAAACGCTGCCGCCTGGCACCCGGTACACAAGGTTGATCGCTTGATCCCCAATCCATTCGACTGAAACCGCTTCAACCGTTTGGTTCGGAACAACGCCCGCAACGGAGGCACCATTTTTGATGTCTTCGAGCTTGGTCACAACGCAACCTCGCTAAAATTCCGCAGCGGCGAGGTTTCGCGCCGGTGGCCGCGCGGGACGAATCGCTTGTGAACAGCATCCATTCAGGCGGCCTCCTCTGCACCCGGGTCGGGCAGGTCAAAGCCTTCGTCGTCCTGCGGCACGTCCTCGCCCTCCTCAGGCGCGGCGTCGGAACGGGTGATGGCATGGCCGGTCGCGCGGGAGATCATGGCAAGCAGCCGGGATTCCCGATCCGCCATGAAACCTGCGAAATCATTTGCCCGTAGGAGGGTCGGCTCCATCGCGTGCGAAGCCAGATACTCATCGAGCGCATCGCGGGCGATGGGCGGCGTATCCTTACCGCCAGTCTGCAGTCGCTCCAGGTAGACCGACGGCGCGACGCCCCCGAGGATGCGGTTTGTCTTGTAGCTGAGCGGGGTCTTGTTGATGACAGTGTCGAAGACCTTGGGCTCGATCTTCTCCTTCTTGCACCAGTCCTGCGGGAAGATGTGGTGTATATCGACATATTCGTCGAAGAAGACCGTTTGGCCGAAGGGCTGGCCCGAGCGAAAATCGATCGCTCCCTCAGCCATCAGCAGGGCGTGGATACCTTTGTAGGCAGCCGACAAGCGCGTGCGCAAGGTCCGCAGGCGCTCCGGACGGAAGCGGCCGTCAATGATTGTGCTCGGTTCGGGTCCCCCATCAAGCCATGCTGGAACTTCCAGCACGTCCTTCGAGAAGCGAGACTCGATGGCCGACCCGTAGAGTTCGCCGAAGATGCCGCACCAGAACCAACGTGCGAGCTTGTCGCGTATCGCGGCATGATCGAACTTCGGCCCGATCATCGCGAGAATCGCAGCGAAGGGCACAAGCTGGCCCTGATACGGCAAGTCGATGACTCGATAGATGTGATTCTGGCGCAGGAAGCGCGCCGCAGCCTTGAACCCTTCTTCGACTGGCCCACGGTGCTTCAGATAGGCCTCAAGTGGCAGATCGAGCAGCGATTGGCGCGTGGCGCGGACGGCAGAAAGCTCCGAGTCTTTTCGTCCGGCAGCGATTTCGGCCGCGCGCTTCTCGACCCCGTGCAGGAGCGCAATCGCCTGAAGCACGTCAGTCGCCGCGACCTTCTCCAGAACGCCGAACTTCTGCTCTGCCGCGCGGCCGTAGAGCTGAAGCCTGCCCTGCATCCCGGCCTGGCCTTCAGCGCCAAGCCAGTCGTCGCGCAGACGATGGCCGCGGGCGGCGTACATCGCCGTGACGAGTTCGAATGCGTCGAGAGGCTTACCGCCGGTGTTTACCTTCTCGAAAACCAGACAGACTGCTTCGTGCGTGGTTTCCGGGCTCAACGCGATCACAGGCAACTGGTAGGACTTGAAGTTCTGGAGGACTTCGTTCTTGAAAACTCGGAAGAGCGAGCGCGTCTCCGGATCACGGTCTCGCCAATAATCGTCGAAACCATCCTGCCATTCGTCCCAGTCGAACACTTGGTTGAGCGGAAACATGAGGTTCTGGTACTCGAGCTCCGGCGTGGAGAGATCGAGGTCGATTTTCCGGTCGAAGCTCGACTTGATCCGCCTGTCTTCAGGCACCGCAACAATGGCGCTCTCCCGGTCCTCGGCAGGGTCCATCGCCTTGCGGATGTCGATGTAGAACCAGCGATCCACCAGCTTGAGCCGGGGGGTAACAGTACGAACTACCTCGCGACGCAGGCAGGTTTGGTAGAGCGAGGTCATGCGCTGTTGGCCATCCAGCAGGAGCTGTTCAGGCGCGCTGTTCCCGACTGCCGAATCTGCGCCTTGGATTGGTCGACGCGCGAACGTGTCTGCTGCGCCTTGCTTCACCTCAAGCGTCATCAAGGCGCCAACCGGAAACGCCTGTGAGATCGAAGCGATCAGCCCCTTGATGCGCTCCTCGTCCCAGACCCAGCTTCGCTGGAAGTCGGGCAGCTGTATTTTGCCACTCGCGCAATGACGCAGAAGCTCCTCGAGGCTGACCGGGTTCGTCTTGAATGCGGCTTGCTTACCCAATGTGACGCTCCTCGCAAGAAAAGATCGGTTTGCAATCGGTGATGTAGCAATACTCGGTAGTCCAGCTCATGCCGTCGCCTCCTGACCACGACTTTCTTGCATCCTACCGATGACCTCGTCGCGATTGATGAGGACGATTTGCTGGTCACGGGGCGCGCGCGCATCTGGAGCGGTATCCAGTCCGAGGCGCTTCAGCGCGTAGTACAGCAGCGCGCGCCGAACCTTTATCTTCGCCTTGCCGCTCCGCATGCCGTAGTCGAGCGCGATGACCTTCGCTTGGGTTTCGGAGAGGTCGGGGTGCGGGCCTACCTCCAGCGTCACCTCGGAATGCCAGTCGCGGTCATCGGCCGGCGACGTCTCGCTTTCGCGCGCCCCACGGATGTCGAGTATCCTGGACAGCAGGAAGTCCTTATAGATCGCGTCTGACAGGCAGAATGCGCGGGTGTGCCATCGGAAGCCGTCGAAGGCGATGGCATGAGGTGCTATCCAACGCCAGCGCGGCTCCGGGCTGGACAGGGACTGGTACTTTACCTCGATCGCCTCAGGCCGGCGGATGGCGCCGACG
Organism: Ruixingdingia sedimenti; assembly: GCF_031432425.1. Lineage (NCBI taxonomy): Bacteria > Pseudomonadati > Pseudomonadota > Alphaproteobacteria > Rhodobacterales > Paracoccaceae > Ruixingdingia > Ruixingdingia sedimenti. The sequence goes on from NZ_JAVKPH010000018.1 coordinate 73,925, forward strand.
ACCGAGCGCAGCGTTGCGGGGTTTACACCGCGCACGGGCGTTGGGGCTGATGCGTATGGCGGGAGATCAGCGATCCAGGAATCCTCGCGATCGAGGATCCCGTCTGCGACGGAGCGCAGTTGAGAGAGGTAACGGCTTGCGTCCGGCTCAAGGAACTGCGGCTTGAAGTCTGAGCCACGGACATAGGTCCGCGCCCTCTTGTCGTAGACCATGTTGTCAGGCGCAAAACCGATGTACCGATTCAGGTCGGTGGACGCCTGGTTCACCGAAACCCCGAACTGGTCCATCAGATCGCTTCGGTTCACATGTCCCTCCCAGAACAGGCGGAACTCGATGAACTCTAGGCGCTGCTCGATGCCCCAGCGCAGTTCAGCTTTTTCTTCACCCACGCCGCTCTCTCCGGCTGCCCCATGGGCATGCGAACTGTGCTCACCCACTTTCTGTGCTCACCCTAGCGGCGAGCGACTTGATGATCAAACAAAAACGGCACTGCCGACGAGGAAGCATCGGAAGAATTGTCTCGGGTCGGCAGCATGAATTTGTCGCATACTCGAAACATACCGAGAAAAAGCACAAAACTCTCGATCTGATGTCGGCCATCCCACGCTTCACAATTGCAACAAGTAGGCCTCGATCTCGTCGACCAGCTCCGGATCGACTTCCCCATTGGTCCGCATCTGCTCGAGTGCCGCATTGGCACGGTGTTTGCCCATCCACTCTATCTCAGGGGCGTCTGCGGCCGACCAGCGGTTTTCCAGCCAGGCTTCGTACTGTGCGCGCTCTTCCGTCGAGAGCAGCTCGGGCGCGTGAAACGCCACCAGTCGCCGCCCAAGCTGGCGCAGCCGGGCTTCGCTGAGGGTGGCTGCGATCTCCTGACGCCGCCGCCAGTCTGCGCGCTGGAACTCTGCGAGCAGTGCCTTGTCGGCGTGGCTGTAGAAGCCCCCGAAGATCTGCTTCTCAACGGGCGGTGTCGGCGCGGTTGGATCCTCGGGGAAGCGCGCGGCCAGCGCCTTTGCAACGCGCGCTCTGAACTCCGGCGCCTCTGCGATGACCGCGGCCCGCTCGAGGTGTTCAGCGCTGGGCGCGGGCACAGAGAGTAGCGCGGGCGACTTGTTGATACTCAAGGAACGGATGACCTTGGGTGATGCGTCCACCGCTGCAAAAACAGTGGCATCATCGGCAGCCAGAAGCTCTGCCGGATCCGCAGCGTCGAGATCGAAGAAGGCAGCCTGGTTGGGGTTGCTGGCCGAGGTGCCGCAGAAGCAGCCTATCGTCGCCCGGGGAGGGCCGCCTGCGAAGCGCTCGACGAGGGCCATGGGCTGGAAGCGCGCAAGGCGCGCCTGCACCGAAGCCTTGTCTCGGTTGGACAGGAGCTCTGCCCAGAGCTCTGGCGCGCGTTGGGCGATCTGACGCGCGATATGGATCGTCGCCTCGACATCGCCGAGCGCGTCATGGGCATTATGCGCCGTGAAGCCATTCAGCGGCGCGATGCGATCGAGCTTGAAGCGCACGCGGCCGGTTTCATCGACGGGCCACTCGAAGATATCCGGCTGACGATACCAGACCGCATAGAGCGCCGTCAGAATGTCGAGCCGATTGTTCCCGTTGAATTGGGTGGCGAAAATGTCGGGCTGCAGGTTTTGGTAGAAGGCCTGGCGCAGCATCTCTTCGTCGAAGCGGATGCTGTTGAACCCGGTCCAGGTGGCGGGTGACCAGCGCGCGATCAGGGCCGCGATCTGCTGCGTAAACGCGAAGAGCGACGGCAGTTCCGGATCCAGCAGCTGCGCTGGGCGGACACCGGTGACCGCCAGCGCCCATGGTGAGGGAATGATGTGGGGCGCGATGCGGCAACGCAGATTGACCCGCTCGATTTCCCTGAATTCAGCATCCGTCAGAATGGCGGCGAATTGCAGGGGCTGATCGAAGGCGGGTGAGATGCCGGTGGTTTCGAGATCGTAGAACGCAAAAGTCATGGCGCACTATAACTTGGAGCAGGAAGGTCGTCAGCACCCATAGTTTGTTGGAAAAGCGGAGAATCCTCGGCTGGACTCGAGCGCGTTAACCTTTGCGTCTCGACCGACAGCGCTCTGCGTGGCAGAAGGAAGCCCGGCGCGTGGCGCTCATCCCCAGAATTCAAGACGGGCTATTTCTTGCTGCGACTCACCCTGATCCTCTTCCTGCTGCTTTTGCCACTGCCGGTTTCGGCGCAGACGATCACTGGGATGGCGAGTGTGACGGATGGGGACAGTCTGGAAATCCGCGGCACGCGCATCCGCCTGCACGGGATCGATGCGCCCGAGAGCCGCCAGCTTTGCACTCGCCCTTCTGGCCAGCGGTGGCGTTGCGGACAGCAGGCGGCGCTGGCTCTGTCGGATCGGATCGGGCGGCGCAGCGTAAGCTGTGTGACACGCAACATCGACCGATACGGGCGCACCATCGCGGTGTGCTCGCAGGACGGGGTTGACCTGAACCGCTGGATGGTCAGCGAAGGCTGGGCGGTTGCCTACCGCCAATTCTCCCGAGACTATGTAGCCGTCGAGGCTGAGGCGCGGCGCGCTGGGCGCAACATCTGGTCGGGCATCTTTGTCATGCCGTGGGACTGGCGGCGCGGCGTGCGAACACCATGAAACCACAGGCTGACAGCACCACGGAGGTTCTGGCCGGCCTGGTGGAACGGGTGACCTTCCACAATTCAGAGAACGGATTTTGCGTGCTGCGGGTGAAAGCACGCGGCCACCGGGACCTGGTGACCACGGTTGGGCACGCCGCTATGATCTCGGCGGGCGAATGGATCACGGCCTCCGGCATCTGGCTGAACGACCGCACGCACGGGCTGCAGTTCAAGGCGCATTTCCTGAAGACCTCGGCCCCATCGACGGTGGACGGGATCGAGAAATACCTCGGCTCCGGTATGATCCGAGGCATCGGGCCGGTCTATGCCAAGCGGCTGGTCAAGGCCTTCGGCAAGGACGTCTTCGACATCATCGAGGCCGCGCCCGAGCGGCTGCGCGAGGTCGCAGGCATTGGCCCGATGCGCGCGGCGAAGATCACGGCTGGCTGGGCGGATCAGAAGGTGATCCGCGAGATCATGGTGTTCCTGCACCAGCACGGCGTGGGCACAGCGCGCGCGGTGCGCATCTTCAAGACCTATGGCACGGATGCCGTACAGGTGATGAGCGAGAATCCGTATCGGCTGGCCAAGGACATCCGTGGCATCGGGTTCCGCACCGCCGACCTGATTGCAGAGAAACTCGGCATTGAGAAAACCGCAATGATCCGCGTGCGCGCGGGGATTTCCTTCGCACTGACCGAGGCGATGGGCGATGGTCACTGCGGGCTGCCGCGCGCGGAGCTGATCGGCCTGGCGGGCAAGCTGCTCGAGGTCCCCGCGCCCTTGATCGACAGCGCGCTGCAAGAGGAACTGGCTGAGGAGACGGTGACCGCCGATCGTGTCCGAGACGCAGACTGCATCTTCCTGACGGGGCTTTATCTCGCCGAGCGCGGGATCTCCGAGCATGTGAAGCGCATCCGCGCGGGCGCCCTGCCCTGGCCCGAGATCGATGCGGACAAGGCGCTGCCCTGGATCGAGCAGAAGACGGGCCTCACCCTTGCCGCTAGCCAGGCTGAGGCGATCCGCCTCGCGCTGCGCTCGAAGCTGATGGTGATCACCGGCGGCCCCGGGGTGGGCAAGACCACGATCGTGAACTCGATCCTGCGCATTCTGGCAGTCAAAGGCGTGAAGCTTCTGCTCTGTGCGCCGACGGGGCGCGCGGCGAAGCGGATGACCGAGGCCACCGGCATGGAAGCCAAGACGATCCATCGGCTGTTGGAATTCGACCCGAAGGCCTTCGGCTTCAAGCGCAACGACGAGAACCCGCTCGACTGCGATCTCCTGGTCATTGATGAGAGCTCGATGGTCGATGTGCTGCTGATGCAGTCGCTCCTGAAGGCAGTGCCCAGCACTGCAGCACTGCTCATCGTGGGCGATATCGATCAGCTGCCTTCTGTGGGCCCCGGCCAGGTTCTGGCCGATATCATCGGCTCAGGACCAGTGCCGGTGGTGCGTCTGACCGAGGTGTTCCGGCAGGCGGCGCAGAGCAAGATCATTACCACGGCGCATGCCATCAATGCAGGGCGACTGCCCGATCTCGGCAAGCCCGATGGGGAGGCGGATTTCTATTTCGTGCCGGCCGCAGATCCGGAACAGGCCGTGCCGCGCATCGTCGAGCTGGTCGCCAAGCGCATCCCGCAGCGCTTTGGCTTCGATCCGATCAAGGACATCCAGGTCCTCTGCCCGATGAACCGCGGCGGCGTCGGGGCGCGCTCCCTGAACATCGAACTGCAGGCCGCCCTGAACCCCGCTGGCGATAAGCGCGTGGAGCGCTTCGGCTGGATCTTCGCTCCCGGCGACAAGGTCATGCAGATCGAAAACGACTATGACAAGGACGTCTATAACGGCGACATCGGCAGAATCGAGGATGTCGACCTCGACGAGGGCGAGGTCGCCGTGGATTTCGACGGGCGCACCGTGACCTTCCTCTTCGGCGAGCTGGACACGCTAGTTCCTGCCTATGCGGCCACGATCCACAAGAGCCAGGGGTCGGAATACCCGGCGGTAGTCATCCCGGTCATGACCCAGCACTACGCCATGCTGCAGCGCAACCTGATCTACACCGGCGTCACGCGCGGCAAGAAGCTCGTCGTGCTGGTTGGGCAGAAGAAGGCGGTGGCCATCGCCGTGAAGAACGTCTCCGGGCGGCAGCGCTGGTCGAAACTGGATGAATGGCTGGCATGAGAGAACCTGGACAAGCAATCGCACCGCACGCGCTCGCAGGCTTCAATCCTTGGCGCAATTTGAGTATCAGGGCGGCACGTGAAAGGACAGAGCATGGAAGAGGAAGAGAAACGGCTGGATCGCCTGAGCGAACTGCTGCACGCGCTGCCGGTCGACAACTTTCCCATGACGATCAGCAAACTCGACGGTTATGTGACCGGAATCCTGGCGTGCCCAGAGATGATCCCACCCTCGGAATGGCTCCCGGAGGTGTGGGGCGAAACCGGCGAGGCGCAGTTCGCCGATCAGAAGGCGGCGGAAGAAACGATCGGCGCCGTCATGACGCATTACAATTCCGTGGCCGAAGCGATGACACGGTCTCTTTGGATCGAGCCGATTTACGCAGTGGACCCGAACAGCGACGAAACCCTGTGGGAACCTTGGGTAGACGGCTTCACCCGCGCGATGCGCCTGCGACCGGATGCCTGGGAAAGCCTTCTCGACCGGGCCGATGAAGAAACCCGGACAACGATGATTTTCCTGATGGCGCTGCAGGACATCTACACCGGCAACAGCAAGTTCACGGATGAAGAGATCGATGAAATCGACATTGAAGCGCCGGACCTGATCCCGAACTGCGTCGCGACGATTCTGCACCAGTCGCGCCCGGAACTGGCAGGAACAATTGCTGCCAATCTTCCCGGCATGCCGCACAAGGCCGCTCCCCGCCCCGGGCGGAACGATCCCTGCGCATGCGGTTCGGGTCGGAAGTACAAGCAGTGCTGCGGCCGGAATTGAAAAATTACCAATTCCGGTTCCACCGCCGCCCCGCTCAGCGCATCGTTCCGACCGGTCAGGGCGCCGTAGGGGGACTCGTGATTTGTTGACGTGGTGTTGACGTAAAACGCAAAAATGCCTGTGGTACTATAATACCATCAGGCAAGCGTTTGTATTATTTCAGGAATTTGGTTGCGGGGGTAGGATTTGAACCTACGACCTTCAGGTTATGAGCCTATGGCAGGGCAAAACCGAATAATCAGAAATTTCAGCCACTTACGAGGTATTCCTTTGTTATGGCGTGATTTTCACCCTCGCAAACATCAGCATTCGCACGGATTCACACCCAAAACCGGCACGAAGCCCGCAGTCGCAGGTTGATGTGGCGTTGATGTAGCCTGATGCGCTGCTAGGTTGATCATAGCTGAAGATGGCTCAGACCAAGGAACGGAGCAGATCACTAGGCCACAGATGACCTCCAACAAATGTCGATCATGGTTGGGTCTTGCCCACCTGCATGATCATCAATGGCGCGTCATCTTCGGCCTCGGCCGCCTCGATATAGCTTCGAGCAGAGATTCCTTGCAGACCTAGGTGGTCAACAAGGCTGGGAAGGCTAGCAACACGGTGGCGCGTTTCTGAGAGTGTGACTGCCACGTCGCGTGCGTTCTGTTCAGCTGCTTCCGTTCCGCCGAGGCGCCCAACCAGAAGGTCTGCGGGCATTTCCGTCGTCAACTGCGCGAGCTTCTGAAACTGGCGAGATGCCTGATCCTTTGCCGCCATCGGTTCGTCGAGAAGGAACAGAGCCTTGATTTGCGCGCCGCCAGTGACCGCCATTCCATCGAGCAGCAGTCTGAGGCTATCAATGGGAATTGCCTCCCGCGTGTAGAGCAGCTTCACCCTATTGTGCATGGCATCAAAGGTTTCGTGCAGAACCTGCTCGGCCTCAGTCAGGAGTGGCCTTCGATCGACGCGCACTGCGGCGCCGTCTACGCGTTCAATCCGGTTGGTAGCCCTTTCGAGCGGGAGTGTCTGAAACTCTGTGTATCTGAGCCGACCCATGCGGTTTTCAGATACAGTCAGGCGTCGAAGCGCCCTGCG
>NZ_JAVKPH010000019.1:0-47115 GCF_031432425.1 Ruixingdingia sedimenti
AAACTTGTTCGTCGTCTTGCTCATGATGCTCCATCCTACTCAAGAGTTGGAGCCTCCGGCAAACCCGGCGCGGTTCACGGCTTCCCTGGGTCCAGCCTTGGGGGACTGCGGCGAAAGCGCCGCTTGCCATGCCGCGAAACGCCGCGACCTCGCGGCAGTATTCCGGGATCAATGTGCTGATCCTCTGGGGCGCCGTGGTCCAGCACGGCTATCCGACCCAGCATTGGCTCACCTATCGCCAGGCGGCAGCCCTCGGCGGCAATGTCCGTAAGGGCGAGCACGGCACGACGGTCGTCTATGCCGACCGCTTCACCCCGGAAGACGAGAAGCGCCGAGCCCGCGAGACCGGTGAAGAACCGGGACGCGTCCCGTTCCTGAAGCGCTTCACCGTTTTCAATGCCGCGCAATGCGAAGGCCTGCCCGAGGACATGGCCGTGGAGGCACCGCCCCCGCCGCCCGGCATGATCGAGCCGCGGGTCGAGGCGTTGATCCGGGCCACCGGCATCGACTTCCGCATCGGTGGGGACCGTGCCTTCTATGTGCCCGCGCTCGACTACGTCCAGGTGCCGCCGCCGGCCGTCTATTTCGAGTCGATCAACTGGCACAGGACGGCGCTCCACGAAATGGGGCACGCCACCGGCCATGCCTCGCGCCTGGGGCGCGATTTCTCGGGTAGTTTCGGCACGAAGAAATATGCCTTCGAGGAGTTGGTGGCCGAGATGAACGCGGCCTTCTGCTGCGCCTCGCTCGGCATCGTGCCGACCGTGCGCCATGCCGACTATATCGGCTCCTGGCTGGAGGTGCTGCGCGAGGACAACCGCGCCATCGTCCGCGCAGCCTCCCAGGCCAGCAAGGCGGCCGACTGGCTGCTGTCGCATTTGACCGACGAAGATGCCGGGGAGCCGGTTCCGGCTGCAATCGAAGGGAGGGTCGCGGCATGATCCTTTTGACCGGAACACAGCGTGATCGGCTTCTGACCAATGGACGCCAGCGCGATGTGGATCACATCCCCGTCGTGAAATTCTTCAACCCCTTCGGCGCGGGCGTCTGGCTCGCCACCGAGCTGGATCAGGGCGGCGACATCATGTTCGGCCTGGCCGATATCGGCTACCCCGAACTTGGCTCGTGGAGCCTGGAAGAGTTGCGCGGCGTCCGATTGCCCTTCGGCATGGGGATCGAGCGGGATCTGCTCTTCACCGGGGATTTCCCGATCTCGGTCTGGGCGGACACTGCGCGCGAGACCGGCAGCATCCGTGCGGCCGAACGTGTTCTCTATCGCGCCGGTGCGGCATTCACCTGCACATCCGTAGATACGGAAAGCCGGGAATCCTGATTTCCGGCTGCCGGCTTTGTGGCCTGGCGTCGCACTCTTCAGAGGAAGAGGGCGGCGCTTCGCTTCGTGACGGGTTGGAGGTCGAGAGAGTGGCTCCCGGCCGCCCGTCGCGGAGAAACCACCATGGCCAAAGCTGCCAGGAAGAAGCCCGTCGCCCCGATGATCGTCTTTTCACGGGCGCGCGACATTCCGTTCAACCGCATCAGGCTGTCGGACAGCAATGTCCGCGAGACCGACGTCGAGGCGGGTCTGGACGAACTTACCCATGACATCGACCGGCGCGAGGATCTCGTGCAGGGTCTCAACGTCCGCGCCATCCTCGACGAGGACGGCAACGAGACCGGTGATTTCGAGACGCCGGCCGGCGGCCGCCGCTACAGGTCCATCGCGCGCCTTGTCGAGGCCGGTCGCTTCCCGGCCGACGGCCTCGTCCCCTGCATCGTCAAGAAGGCCGATGCCAAGACCTCGGCCGTCGACGACTCGCTGGCCGAGAACCTGCTGCGCCTCGCCCTGCATCCGCTCGACCAGTTCAAGGCGTTCAAGCGGATGTTCGACATGGGCATGTCGAAGGAGGAGATCGCCGACGCCTGGCGGACCACGCCGCGCTACATCATGCAGCGACTTCGTCTCGCGACGGTCGCGTCGGCGCTGCACGACGCCTATGCGCGGAATGAGATGACGCTGGCGATGCTGGAAGCCTTCACCGTCAATCCCGACCACGAGCGCCAGCAGCAGGTCTGGGAGCGGATCAGCACGTCGTGGCAGAAAGAGCCCTGGCACATCCGCAGCCTGCTGACCGAGACCACGGTTCCGGCCGCCGACAAGCGCGTACTCTTCGTCGGCATTGAGGCCTATGAGGCGGCGGGTGGCCCGGTGCTGCGCGATCTCTTCTCCGACGAGAACGGCGGCTGGTTGCAGGACGTCACGCTGCTCGACCGGCTGGTCGACGAGAAGCTGCGCACCATCGCCGACGAGGTCGCCGGTCAGGGATGGAGGTGGATCGAGGCGGCGGTCGAGCTTCCCTACGGTCACGCCAATGGCCTGCGCAGGCTGGTCGGCGTGACCCAGGAGCTGACCGACGAGGAGCGCGCCACCCGCGAGGCGCTGCGCGACGAGTATGACGAACTCGAAGCGCAGTATGCAGAAGCCGACGACCTGCCCGATGAGATCGACCAGCGGCTCGGGGAGATCGAAGCCGAGTTGGAAGGCTTCGAGAACCGGCCCGTCACCTTCGCGCCGGAAGACATCGCCCGTGCCGGTGTTTTCGTCAGCATCGGCCGCGATGGCGAGTTGATCGTCAGTCCCGGTTATGTCCGCCCCGAGGACGAGCAGCCTGAGACCGTCGATGGTGAGGATGCCGGCGAAGGTGCCGACCCGTCCGGTCCCGATGCCGTGCAGCGTGCGGTCATCACCGTCGGCGGCGAGCCGGTTCCGGACGCCGATGAAGAGGAGGACGATGCCGTCAAGCCACTGCCCGAGCGGCTGGTGACGGACCTGACCGCCTGGCGGACGCTGGCGCTGCGCAATGCGCTTGCCGAGAATCCGCGCGTCGCCATGACGGCGCTGCTGCACAAGCTGGTTCTCGATACTTTCGAGCGCACCGCCACCTCGGGAACCAGCCTCTATGCCGCCGTGCGTCACATCTATCTTCCCACGGATGCGACCGGGCTCGCTGACAGCGCCGCCGCGAAGATGATCGACGAGCGTGCGGACGCCTGGCGGGGCGACATTCCAACTGGCGATGACGACCGCCTCTGGGACTGGATCGACGGTCTCGACGATGCCAGCCGCCTGGCGCTGCTCGCCCATTGCGTCAGTTTCGGCGTCAACGCGCTTTACGAACGGCCGAACCCCTATTCGGGCAACGGCATCTCGCAGCACGGTCTCGACCGCCGCATGGCCGAGGCCGAACGGCTGGCACAGGCCACCGGCCTCGATCTCGTCGAGGCAGGCTGGAGGCCCACGGTCGAGAACTACCTGGGTCGCGTGACCAAGACCCGCATCATCGAGGCGGTGCGCGAGGGCGCCGGCGATCGCGCGGCCGATCTCATCGCGCATCTCAAGAAGGGCGACATGGCGACGGAGGCCGAACGGCTCCTGGCCGATACCGGCTGGCTGCCGGAACCGCTGCGCCCCGCCATCGAGGCGCAGGCCGTGGATGGCGCGACCGATCAGGACGAGGACGGCGTGGCGCTGCCCGACTTCCTCGCCGGTGGCCATGAGGACACGGCCGAGGCCGCCGACGATCCGGAGGCCCTCGTCGCCGCCGAGTGACGCGCAGCAGCGGGGCGGCCTCCGTCGCCCTGCATTCCATCCCTTCCATCTCAAGGCCCGGCACCGCGCCGGGCCGCTTTCGTTTCAGGAGCAAGATCATGTCCGCTTCCCTCATTTTCGACATTGCGCCTCTCGGCTCGCTCGTGGCCTATAGCGACGGCCAGCCGAAACCGCCCGCACGTTTCACCAAGAAGCTCGCCGCGTGGAAATCCCGCAACGGGGCCGGTCGCCTCGTGCGCAAGGAACCGGGCCGCGAGCGCCCGACCTACACGACCCCGCCGTCCTTCACCCTGCATGAGGGTGATTTCGGCGAAGGCGGCATCATCCTCATCACCATCATGCGCAGCTACGGCATCGACAGCGATCTGAGCTTCCGGGTTGTCGAACGCCCGAAGATCGGTCAGGTCCGCGTTGTGCAGGATGTCGGAGAGAACGTCGAATTGCTGCACCTCGCCGAGAACCGCGAAGCGGCCGAACTCTGGCTGGCGAGGAAAGGGTGTAGCCGCGCCCGTCTCGATGAGATCACCGCCGACGAGGCAGGCGCCGATGCCGTCGAGGGCCGAGCTGCCGCGTGACGTTCGCCGATCCCGTTCATCCGGCCCGCTGTCCCGTGACGGCGGGCCTTCTTCGTTTCAGGAGACTACAATGGCCATTCCCAATCCCGTTCGAACGAACTTTGACACTCTGCTTCGTGCTGCCGATGACGGCAATCTCGCCCTTATGGAATGCCTCGACGCCTCGACCCGCGAGACCCGCTATGTCCTGTGCGCGGTCGGCCGCGACGGGGGCGATTACGTCTTCACGCCGTTCGGCCATCTCGCAGACGGCAACCCCTATGACGCCTATCTGCCGCCGGACCCTGACGATCCTGCCGGCTTTGTCGAGAAGGCCGAAGATGGGCGCGCATCATGATGACGGTCGATGAAATCTTCGCCGATGACCGCCGCAACCCGCCCTCGGAGCGCTCGCTTCCCTGGGAGGAATCCCGCGGCGGCGTCACCGTCGTCGTGGAACCCAAGCCGCATTGGGCCGAGGACATGCGCGCCTTTCGGCTCGATGCCCGTGAATACTGCCGCTATGCCGACTGGACGGCCCATGGCGCCCGGACGCGCTTTTTTGGTCATATCGACACCTCCGGCGACGATGTGATGATGAAGGCCCGCGCCATGATCGCCCGCGAAATCGCCGATGGGTTCTGGGACTGACTGAGGCCCTGAAAGCCGCGCCTTGCACACGGGGCTATCAGGTATCGCTGCCCGTGCAGCGATGGATCGAGTTCGAGCTTCACCATTGCGCCATCTCCTTGGAGTTGCGGGGGCAACAGGTGCCGTCCCCGGCCTGAAACACACCCTGAATATCCGCCGGCAACGAGGCTGGCGCAGCAAAGCATCTGCGACGGGTTTCCGGCACCTGCTCGACGCAAAGCACCATCCCCCGCTTCCATTCGCTAACCTTGGTCCGGCCGTCTCTTTGCATTCAACCCCGGTGGGGTCGGCTTACGCGCGCGTGCCGCCCTCGGGGATTCGGAAAGAATCCGAACGCCCGAGGGTGATTGCAGACCCGGTCAGACACTTCGGGCGCCTGTCGCGCGGGGGATGGTCCCCCGCCTCCAAAGACAGGAGCCGGAACCAATGTCCTACGCAGATGCCACCGCGTTCGCCGCCAGCCTCGCCACCACGCTGATGGTCGTGATCGTCGTGTTTCAGGCCGGGGACGGCACCCACGGCGCCATGCCCGCCGACGAGTTCGACGGCGACGAAGAGATGGTGAAGCTCGAACTCGATCCCTTCGGCTGAGGCGCGAAAGCGCCTCCGCCAGGTGGCCCGGATTCCGCATCCGGGCCTTCAGTCCTGCGCCGATTGCCCATCGCCAGCGGCGACGCCGAGGCCTGCCTCGGCAAGGAAGAGGGAAAGTTGGGCCGGGATCGGGGCGAGCCCGGCGGAAGAAGAGGAGAGTGATGCCGGGCCATATCATCCCGCTCTCCTGGAGGATCATCCAATGACCGATACCGACAAACCAGCCACGCCGGAATTCGACATGGCCGCCAGCGTCGCGCGCTTCTTCACCGAGCGCGATGAGCGCAACCGTCGCGCTGAAGCGGTCCGTCCCGACAACAAGACGGCGCTGTTCGATGCGCTGGCCGCCGCAGGCATCACTCTCGTGACCGTCACCTTCGACGGTTCTGGCGACAGCGGCCAGATCGAGGACATCACCGCACAATCGGACGACCGGACCGTGGACCTGCCGCAGGGCGAGATCACCATTGCCACGGTGGCATGGGGAACCGACAAGGTGACCGCAACCTCAATGGGCGTTGAGGCGGCCATCGAACAGCTCGCCTATCACTTCCTCTCGGAAACCCATGGCGGCTGGGAGAACAATGATGGCGCCTATGGCGAGTTCAGCTTCGATGTGGCGGCGCGCACCATCACGCTCGACTACAGCGAGCGCTACACCGCCACCGAATTCTACAGTCACGAGTTCTGAGGGGCGGAAATGGCACATCCCTATCATCATGCGCTCTCGTCGGTGAAGAAATGGGGCGGCACGGTCGATGATTACCTGCCCATCCATAGCTGGTTCGATGCCAGCAAGGAAATCCTGGCTGATTTTCGTCATCGCGCGCTTCGCCACCATGCCGAGGGCATCTTCATGGCCGAGACCATTTTCGGGGTAACGATCACCCTGTCCACCGGCAGGGTGATCCCGACCCGATGGGTCGGGGAGCAGCATGTCCGCGAGGATCTGGGCCATATCCCGTCCTTCGCCGATTGGGCGCGGGCAATCCACCCGGCGCCCTGGATGGGGCGGACGCAGCGGATCGAGGCGGACGTCGATCCGCATTGCACTATAGGTCTCGAAGTTTCCCGGCCACGATGATCCTCCATCGGCACGGGAGAGTAAGAGTGCGGGCCGGTTGGCCGTGACGGGTTGTGAGGCGGGAGAGGGGCTTCCGCCGTCCGTCGCGGAGCATTCCCCATGAGCCTTTCCCACCACACCACTTTCGCCTCGATCGGCGAAATTGTCGCGCGACAGATCCTGCCCCGGCTGCGTCATGCCCAGAAGCTGCCGCTGCGCATCTCCTGCATCGGTATCGCCAGCGATGACGAAAGCGATGACGTCGGCGGCTTCGACCGCACGCTCGTCATCGGCCAGTGCCAATCCCCCGAAGAGGCGCTGATCATCGCCAGCCAGCGCGTTGCGCGCGGTGATTTCCGCGTTGGACAGGGCGATGCGCTGCGCTTTCGCCCCCGCGTCATGGTCATTCAGGACAACGAACTGGGCCTTGTCCTTGCCGGTGAGGTCCGGGCCGGGATCGTGCTCTGGCAGCATCCGGTCGCCTCCGACGCCGAGGCTCGCCGCACCGTCACGGAGGCCAGCCGTCTGCGGGGCATGGCCTTCACGGCATCCGGGCGCGGCGATGCGGTATCGGCTCGTGATCTCCGCCACCGCGCCAGCCTGCTCGAGGCGCGGCTGGTCGATCCCTTCTGGCGCGAGACGACTGCCGATCTGCTGCGGCTGCCACAAGCTGCCTGACCTGTCGCCCCTTTCCATCCACTAGGCCCGGCCCCGCGCCGGGCCTTCTCGTTTCAGGAGCCTGACATGGCCGACTACTTCACCCATTTCTCCTGCCTGCTCGATGTGGGCAGCCCCGAGAACGCCGCCCGCGCGCTTGATCTCTACAACGCGCTGGCGCGCGAAAACGCCGCCGAAGATCCGCCCTCGGACGGCTTCATGCTTTCGATCCAGCCCGAACATGGCGGCACCCAGCTCTGGATGCGCGATGACGGCACCGGCGATCCCGAGCATGTCATCCAGTTCGTCAAACGCTGTGCCGCCGCGTTCGGCCTGACCGGGCTATGGGGGATGCAATACGCCAATACCTGCTCACGTCCGAGAATCGACGGGTTCGGGGGCGGCGCGCATGTCCTCGACCTCGCCACCGGCGAGACGGTGGACTGGATCTACACCGACGGTTGGCTTTCCACCGTTCTGGACGGGGGCGACCCCAATGCCTGACGTCATCGAAACCACGGTCTATCGGCTCGACGAGCTTTCCGAAGCCGCGAAAGACAATGCCCGCGCCTGGTATCGCGAGGGCGGCTTCGACTACGATTGGTACGATGCCGTCTATGAGGATTTCCGGCGGATCGCGGACATCCTCGGCATCCGCATCAAGAGCCGCACCGTCCGCCTCATGGGCGGCGGCGTGCGACAAGAGCCTTGCATCTGGTTTACGGGCTTCTGGTCGCAGGGCGATGGCGCCGCGTTCGAAGGCCACTATTCCTATCGCAAAGGCACGGCGGCGGAAATCCGTACCTATGCGCCGAAGGATGTGGAGCTGCACCGCATCGCGGATGCCCTGCACCAGGCGCAACGCCGCAACTTCTACCAGTTGACCGCCGAGGCGACCCATCGGGGGCGATACTATCACGAATACTGCATGGCGATCTCGGTCACCCGCGACAGCCCGACCTGGCAGGACATGACCGCCGATGCCGAGGAGACCGTCATGGAGGCATTGCGCGATCTCGCCCGTTGGCTTTATCGCCAGCTTGAGCGCGAATACGACTACCTGACTTCGGATGAGGCGGTCGATGAGGCCATCGTTGCCAACGAATACAGCTTCACAGTTGATGGAAAGCGCTTCGGCTGAAACCCTTCTGCGCTGCCTCACAGAACCGACAGCAGGTCCGTCCGTGAGAAGTCGTCGCCGACGAAGAGCAACGGGCAGCCGCGTTCGCTGGCGACCTCATAGGCGAAGCAGTCGCCGTAGTTGAGAGCGGCGGGATGAACGCCCTTGCCCCAGCGGGCATAGGCTTCGGAGATCCTGCGTGCCGAAGCCTCCGTGACGGAGACGACCTCGAATCCAAGGCCCTCGATCAGGGCGGCAATCTCTTCCCCGACATTGCGGCGCCCGGCCACGATCAGCGCCTCGGCCACGGTTCCGGCCGAGATCAGCAACCCGTCCGCCGCCTCGATCGCCGCCATGCAGGTTTCGGCCTGGGGCTCGTCCAGCACGATCGCCATCAGTGCCGAGGTGTCGACGACGATCACGCCGGCATCCCGTCATCACCATAGAGGAAGTCCTGACTGCGCGCGGCATTGACACCGGGCAGTGCCTTGCCCCGCGCCGTGGCCCGGACCCGCTCCATCAACGCGCGCCGGCCTTTCGGGGTCGTCGCCATGGCAACCGGCACGAGGCGGGCGACCTCATGGCCCCGTCGGGTCAGGATCACCTCGTCGCCGGCCTCGGCGCGTTTCACCAGCTCGGTGAGCTGCGCTTTCGCATCAGTGACAGAAACCCTCATCGCACATCACTCCAGAAGTTCTCCGCTATCCTGCGCAAGATGGTCCATAGAATGGTCCATTTCAAGCCCCCAGAGCGCGAGAAGGGCCGGGAGAGGGTGCCTCCGGACGGGTTGAGAGAGGGTCGTCCGGCTGCCGTCCCTTTTCCTCTCGGAGACCGATCATGGCTTTGCCCGAACTTGCTTCTCAAGCCGCAACCCGTGTCCCCATTGAGCGCCGCATGGAGTTCCTGCCGCGCCTTTTCGGCCGACGCCTGCTCATCATCGGCGAGCATACCGTCTTCCGCTTCATGGAGATCCTCAGTCCCGGCGACTACGGCGGCGGGCTTTGGGATTTCTACGAACGCGCCGGCCAGCCGCTCTATCTCGCGCCGACATCAAAGCCCCGTTACCTCCTGTTCTGCGAAGGAAACGATTTCGAGGGCGAGGTCTCATGCGATGCCGCCGGGATCATTGCCACGCTCTTCGCCTTCTCGCATCTTTCCTTCCGCTACGATGACGACGAACTCGCCGAGGGCTATGGCCGCCTCTACGAACATGCCGCCGATCATCCGGAGGCGGCGGCGATCTTCCAGGCCATCGACTGAAACCCACAAGCGCCCCGCCTGACGGCCGGGCGCTTGTTTCATGCCTGCTTTCGCCACGGCTTCAGAGCGAGAGGTGGGCCGGAAGGGGTTTGAGCCGGTGCGGTCGAGAGAGAGCGCTGCCCGGCTTGATCCCGTCCCGCTCTCCCGAGGTATTCCCGATGAACATGATCTCCGCATCCGCGGCGGCATCCGCCACCGCGCCGCTTCCGCTCGACCATGACGCTGACACCGCGGCCTGCGTCTTCATCGCTGCCGGGCTGCTGGTGCCGCATCTCGAACGCGGCCAGCGCGTCGATGCCGCGACCCTGCGCGGCGCCATGGAAGCCGCCTTCGGCGCTTCCGATGCCACCGGCGCATGGACCTGGAAGCTGGCCTATGATGCCTGCGAGGCTGCGACCGTCCTCTTCCTGCGCAAATACGGCAACGTGCTTTTCCGTAGAGCCGGATCTCCGACGGCGATCCTGCCGCAGCTCGGCAAGATCTCCGGGCTTCTGCCGACGCATACGCGCCGCTCGGAAGAAGCGCAGACCTTCCAGCAGTTCTCCACCCCGATCCCGCTCGGTTTCGCGGCGGTCACGGCGGCGGCGATCACGCCTGCCGACCGTGTGCTGGAGCCCTCGGCCGGCACCGGGCTCCTCGCCATCCTGGCCGAGATCGCCGGCGGCACGCTTCTCGTAAATGAACTGGCCGAGATGCGCGCCGGCCTGCTTTCCTCTCTCTTTCCGGCCCTTTCCGTTACCCGCTTCGACGCGGCCCAGATCGATGACCATCTCGATCCCTGCCTTGTCCCGACCGTCGTGCTGATGAATCCACCGTTCTCGGTCATGGCCAATGTCGAGGGGCGCATGCGTGACGCCGCCTTTCGCCATGTCGCTTCGGCGCTGGCGCGTCTTGCGCCCGGCGGACGGCTCGTGACCATCACCGGCGCGAGCTTCGCCCCCGATAATCCGGCGTGGACCGCCTCCTGGACCCGGCTGCAGGAACGCGGTCGCGTCACCTTTTCCGCCGCCATCGACGGCTCGGTCTATGCCAAGCAAGGCACCACTGTCCCGACCCGGCTCACGGTCATCGACAAGCTGCCGGCCGAAGATGCGGCGGTGTTTCCGGCAGCGCCTGGTGTCGCGCCGGACGTGGCCACGCTGATCGCCTGGCTAGCCGACCTGCTTCCCACGCGGCTGCCGGTCGATCCCGGCCTGACGGTGCCGGTCGCACGACCCACCGCGCCCCGCACCGTGCGCGGCTACGTCAACCGCGCCGCGCGATCCGCGCCCGCCGCGCCCCTTGCGGAACCGGAGGCCGTGCCGGTCGCCTACGAGACCGTGGATTGGGAACCGGCCGAGGGCGGCGGCCTCTCCGACGCGATCTACGAGGAATACGGGCTTCAGACCATCCGCATCGACGGGGCGCAGGCGCATCCTACCCAGCTCGTGCAGTCGGCCTCAATGGCGAGCATCGCGCCGCCGAAGCCCAGCTATCGGCCGACGCTTCCCAACGACATTCTCGGCAAGCTGTCCGAGGCGCAGCTGGAGACCGTGATTTATGCGGGCGAGGCCCATGGGGGCTTCCTCGCCGGGGGCTGGACGATCGATGACACGCTCGACAATCTCGCCGCCGCGCCGGAGGATGCCGAGGGAGCAATCCGTTTCCGTCAGGGCTTCATGATCGGCGACGGCACCGGCGTCGGCAAGGGTCGGGAATCCGCCGCCATCATCCTCGACAACTGGATGCAGGGGCGGCGTAAGGCGATCTGGATCTCGAAATCCGACAAGCTGTTGGAGGACGCGCAACGTGACTGGTCGGCGCTCGGCATGGAGCGGCTGCTGGTCACGCCGCTGTCGCGATTCCCGCAAGGCAAGCCCATCACGCTGAACGAAGGCATCCTGTTTCTAACCTATGCCACGCTGCGCTCCGACGACCGTGGCGAACGGGTTTCCAGGGTCAGGCAGATCGTCGAATGGTTGGGTTCTGACTTCGATGGGGTCATCATCTTCGACGAGGCGCATGCCATGGCCAATGCCGCCGGAGACAAGGGAGAACGCGGCGATGTCGCCGCCAGCCAGCAGGGCCGCGCCGGGCTGCGCTTCCAGCATGCCCTGCCGCAGGCCCGCGTGGTCTATGTCTCGGCCACCGGCGCCACCACCGTCCACAATCTCGCCTATGCGCAAAGGTTGGGCCTCTGGGGCGGCGAGGATTTCCCGTTCTCGACCCGAGCCGAGTTTGTCGAGGCGATCGAGGCCGGCGGCGTCGCGGCGATGGAGGTGCTGGCGCGCGACTTGCGTGCCCTCGGCCTCTACACCGCCCGGTCCTTGTCGTTCAAAGGCGTCGAATACGAGTTGCTCGACCATGAACTGACCCCTGAACAGGTCCGCATCTACGACAGCTATGCCGATGCCTTCGCCATCATCCATAACAATCTCGATGCGGCGATGCAGGCCGCCAACATCACCGGCGGCGACGGCGGTTCCGGCACGCTGAACCGGCAGGCCAAATCCGCCGCCCGCTCGGCCTTCGAGTCTGCCAAGCAGCGGTTCTTCGGGCATTTGCTCACGTCCATGAAAACCCCGACGCTGATCCGGTCGATCACCAGCGATCTGGACGCGGGCCATTCCTCCGTCATCCAGATCGTTTCGACCGGCGAAGCGCTGATGGAAAGGCGGCTGGCGGAGATCCCCACCGAGGAATGGGGCGATCTGAAAATGGACCTCTCACCTCGTGAATACGTCCTGGATTACCTCGCCCATTCCTTCCCGGTGCAGCTCTACGAGCCGTTCACGGATTCGGAGGGCAACCTGTCTTCGCGTCCGGTCTATCGCGACGGCCAGCCGGTCGAGAGCCGCGAGGCCGTGGCCCGGCGCGACGAGATGATCGCCAGTCTGGCATCGCTGCCGCCGGTCCCCGGCGCGCTGGATCAGATCATCCAGCATTTCGGCACCGACACGGTGGCCGAGGTGACGGGGCGTTCGCGCCGTATCGTCCGCAAGCGCGGCGTCACCATCGACCAGCTTGTCGTGGAGAACCGTGCCGGTTCGGCCAATCTGGCCGAGACGCATGCCTTCATGGACGATGCCAAGCGCGTGCTGGTCTTTTCTGACGCCGGCGGCACCGGCCGCAGTTATCACGCCGAGCTGTCGGCGAAGAATACCCGGCTGCGTGTCCACTATCTCCTCGAAGCCGGGTGGAAGGCGGACGCCGCCATCCAGGGCCTCGGCCGCACGCATCGCACCAACCAGGCACAGCCGCCACTGTTCCGACCGATCTCGACCAATGTGAAGGCCGAGAAGCGCTTCCTCTCGACCATCGCCCGCCGTCTTGACACGCTGGGCGCGATTACGCGCGGCCAGCGCCAGACCGGTGGTCAGGGCCTGTTCCGCCCGGAAGATAACCTGGAATCGCATTACGCCCGTGACGCGCTGCGCCAGCTTTATCTCCTGCTGGTGCGCGGCAAGGTCGACGGCTGCTCACTGGAGCGGTTCGAGGCTGCCACCGGGTTGAAGCTGATGGATGCGAACGGCATCAAGGACAATTTGCCGGCCATCACCACCTTCCTCAACCGGCTGCTGGCGCTGACCATCGAGCTTCAGGGCATCCTCTTCACCGCCTTCGAACAACTTCTGACCGCCCGCATCGAGGGCGCCATCGCCTCCGGCACCTATGACGCCGGGCTGGAGACCCTGCGCGCCGAGAGCTTCGTAGTGACGGATCGGCAGGTGATCTACACGCACCCGCGCACCGGGGCCGAGACCAGCCTGCTGACCATCACCGAACGCAGGCGCAACCGCCCGGTGACGCTCGACGCCGCGCTGGCGGAACTCGACGATCCCCGCGCCAGGCTGCTGATCAACGAGCGCTCAGGCCGGGCAGCGGTGCAGATCCCCACCACCAGCGTGATGTTGGACGATGGCGAGATCGAGCGCCGCGTCCGGCTGATCCGGCCGATGGAAGCGCAGAACGTCCAGGTCAGGATGATGCGCGAGACCCATTGGGTCGAAGCCGACAGGGATGCCTTCGCATCGGCCTGGGAAGCCGAAGTCGCGGAGGTGCCGGAGTTCGCCGAGTCCACCTTGCACATGGTGACGGGCCTGCTGCTACCGATCTGGAAGCGGCTGCCGAACGACTCCACTCGCGTCTATCGGCTTCAGTCTGACGCCGGCGAGCGCATCATCGGCCGCAAGGTCTCCCCGGCTTGGGCGGCCAATGCGACCGAGACCGGCATCACCTCGGTCTCGCCGGACGATGCCTTCGCGGCGCTGCTGGAAAGTCGGACCATCCTCGATCTCGCTGAGGGCCTCCAGCTTCGCCGGGTCCGGGTCATGGGGGCAAACCGGATCGAGCTGTCGGGTTTCACCGACACCATGCGCCAGCGCCTCACGGCCTATGGGCTGTTCCACGAGATCATCTCCTGGAAGCTGCGCATGTTCGTGCCGGTCGATGCCAGCGGTCCGGCGATCCTCGGGAAGCTCTTCGACCGCTGGCCGGTCGAGCGCATCGGCGAGCGGGAGGCAGCCTGATGCCCAGGCACGATGCATCCGAACTGGCGATCCGCCTTGGCCGAGAGGCCGAGGCGGTCTGCCGCCACTACCTGTCGTCCGGCCACCGCGCCGGGCGATACTGGCTGGTCGGTGACGTGCAGAACACCCCAGGACGCTCCATGTTCGTGCGACTGACCGGCCCGGAATCCGGCAAGGGTGCGGCGGGCAAGTGGAGTGACATGGCGACGGGAGAGCATGGCGACCTTCTCGACGTCATCCGCGAGGCGCTCGGCCTCGCCGATTTCAAGGACGTGGCTGAGGAAGCGCGCCGCTTCCTCGCCCTCCCGCATCCCGAACCGGCAAAGACGAGAGCGCCGACCGACAGCACATCCGGCGCGGCACCCGGTTCGCCTGAAGCGTCGCGGCGGCTCTTCGCCATGGCGCAGCCGATCCACGGCACCCTTGCTGCGATCTACCTCAACCGGCGAGCGATCACCACGCTCGAAGGCACCACCGCGCTGCGCTACCATCCCCGGTGCTATTACAGGCCCAACGAGCATGCGCCCACCGAGATCAGGCCGGCGATGGTCGCCGCCGTCACCGATCTCACCGGCCACCAGACCGGCGCGCATCGCACATGGCTCGCCCCGGACGGTTCCGGCAAGGCGCCTGTCGAGACACCGCGGCGGGCGATGGGCGACCTTCTCGGCCACGCGGTCCGCTTCGGCACCGCCGATGAGGTGCTCGCCGTCGGCGAGGGCATCGAGACCGTGCTGTCGCCGCGCCAGGTCCTGCCCCGCATGCCGATGCTGGCGGCGCTTTCGGCCGCTCACCTCGCCGCCATCCTGTTCCCGCCGTCGCTGCGCAGGCTCTATGTCCTGCGCGATCGCGACCCGGCCGGGGACGGTGCAAGAGACCGACTGGCCGCCAGAGCAGCCGATCTCGGGATCGAGGCGATGTCGCTCACGCCGCGCGAGGGCGATTTCAACGATGATCTGCGACGCCATGGCGCCGATGCCCTCGGGGCGGCCTTGAAGGATCAGCTTCATCCCGAAGACGTCCGCCGTTTCATGGAAGGGTGAGGGTGTGATCGGGCTCGGAGGCTCGGTCCGGCTCGGCCTCTGCCGGTTTCGTTCGCTTGCCATCGGCAGGTGCATCCATCGCCGGAGAGTCCCGCACCCACGGCCTGTCTCGAGAGGGCGATCGGCGCACAAGCGGGACGGGCAGGCAATGGCCGGGAGCGACTAATTTCCGCCGGCGGCTGTGCCGCCTTTGCATCGCGAAAGGCAAATTAGCCGCACCCGGCCATCAAGGCCCTCGCAGAGCGGGCGAGGGCTGCCAGCCCGTCCCGCCCGTGCGCTTCGACGCCTGCGAAGGCCGCGATGGGCGCGGTCTCCAGACGAAGGACGCAACCGATGACGTTTGATCCCGAATATGCAGGGGCCGAGCCGGTCCACACCTCCTCCCAGACCGATCACGCCCTCACCGAACTCCAGCTCTACGGCTGGCGCCCGTTCCAAGACGAACCTGATCCGCGACCGCTCCCCGAGGGCAATACCGTCGCTGTAGCCGTCACAGACATCTTCGACGCCCTTGTGGCGACGCTCAGTGACACCCGTCTCGAACCCGATCTCGAAGAACTGCTCTGGGGCGCCGTCAATCTCTTCCACCGCGCCACCAGCCGGGTCGAACGCGATCTCGACGACAACGAGCAGGCGCAGCGCCGGATGCAGCGGGAACAGGACGGCAGCGAGGTGAAATCGGTCGAACTCGAACGCCTCACGGCAGAAGGGCAGACCCTGATCGAACGGCGCGCCAGCATGGAACTCTTCCGCGACCTCGCCGCCGAGGCCTTCGAGCAGCACACGGGCAGCGCCTGGCGGCCGCGCAGCGGTTCGATGGTCAACCATCGTAACCTGACCGCCGCGATGATTGACAGCCGCGATTTCCTCGCCGCGAAGCGCCGGGCCGAGACCGAGGTGATGCTGCCCCCCGGCCCGAAGGTGGCCCTGACCGGCGGCGCCGACTTCAACGATCACCGCCTGATCTGGGCGAAGCTTGATCAGGTCCATGCCAAGCACCCCGACATGGTGTTGCTGCACGGCGGGTCGCCCAAGGGAGCCGAACTGATCGCTTCCCGTTGGGCAGATCACCGCAAGGTGCCCCAGGTCGCCTTCCGGCCCGACTGGACCAAGCACGCCAAGGCGGCGCCGTTCAAGCGAAACGATGCCATGCTGGACGTGCTGCCGGTCGGCGTCCTCGTCTTCCCCGGCACCGGGATTCAGGAGAATCTCGCCGACAAGGCCCGCAAGCTCGGCATCCCGGTCATGAAGTTCGAGGGCGGCGCGTAAGCGCCGCCTGGCGGCTTTCGGCCGCCGATACTTGACAAGATGCAAGGCCGCGCCTTTGATGGAACATCCTTGCAGAACCGGCGAAGCAGCATAGTCGCAGGCGGAGCGCATCTCCCGGCAGCCTGTCGTGATCCCCAACCGTTCTCTGGAGGTTTCCATGACGCTGATCCTGCTCGCCATCTCGCTCACCATCGCGGCCTGCGTGATCGCCTGGAATCTCGCGATCTATGCCTTGCCCGTCATGGCAGCCATCACGGCCGCGCAATATGCCTGGGGCGCGGGCGCCGGGGTCGTGATGTCCGGCCTCATGGCCATCGGCGCCGCCGTGCTCTCGATCGCGCTTGTGATCGTGACTCTTGGCTTCGCGAAGAACCCGGCCCTGCGGCTCATTGCGCTCGCTCTCTTCTCCGTGCCCGCCGTCATCGCCGGCTATGCCCTTCTCTATGGCATCACCAAGAACGCCATCGACTCGGGGCTGGTTCTCAACCTGTTCGGCGGCATGGGCGGTCTCGTCATCGGCATCTCGGCCATCGTCAATCTGAACGCCCTCGGCGAGTCGGTGTTCTCGCGCTGAAACTCCCGCCGCGATCCGCCACCTCCGAGTAAACCCGGCAGCTTGCGCTATAGGGCCTCGGTCGTTCCACCCAAGACGGAAAGTGAGTTCATCGCGGGCATGTCGCCGTCGCTCCCGGCCCGCTTCGCCCGGCTCTGGAAACGGTTCATCGGTGCGAACCCGCAGTTCTTTGCGGTCGATACCCCGCTGCATCGGTCCACCTCGCTTCGTAGGGCCTCCGAGAACACCTTCCTTGCCCCTTCACGATGCTGTGGGACCGAGCCTTTGGCCGATGAAGCAGGACGGTGTCATAGCGGGCATGAGAACCCGATAGCCTGTTCGATCACATCGCGGATGACAGGGCCTTCCGGCGGCGGACACGACGTTGACCGGCAAAGACGGTTGAACGAGTGCCATGCCGGTGGTCTCGGTTCGCAGGGGGCCTGCCTGGCCGCTGTCGCCAGCAAGGACGATGGTTCTGCTGTGCGTCCCCGATCTGCTTTCGAAAGCACCATCCCTCCGCCTGACTGATCCCCTAAGTCCGTTCGGCTTCCACCAGCAACCCCCGCGGCTCCCAGCCGTGTTGCCGCGCAAGCGCGGCTGCCCGCCCCACCTGGGGCCTTGGGGGCAAGCTGCAGCAAGGGCGGCAGTTGCAGGAGTCTTCCGACGGCCTTGGCCGGGTCTCGTCGGAGGGACGGTCCCTCCGAGGAGCAACGGAGACCTACAATGCAGAACATCGTCATCCTCGCCGGCAACATCGGCCAGGCCCCCGAAACCCGCACCACCCAGGGCGGCACCGGCATCACCCACTTCACCCTGGCCACCTCGCGCCCCCGCTATTCGGAAGGCCGCGTCCTGCGCGACGAGAACGGCTATCGGGTCCAGGACACCGAATGGCACCGCATCACCTGCTTCAACGGCCTCGGCAAGACGGTCCAGCAGCATTGCGACAAGGGCATGAAGGTTCTGGTTCGCGGCCGCATCCACTACACGAAATGGACCGATGCCGCCGGGGTCGATCGCTACGGCTGCGAGATCATCGCCGAGACGGTCGATTTCCTGAGCCGGGCGAAGCAGACCCAGAACGACGACGGCAAGTTCATCGACGACGATGACATTCCGTTCTGATCGGGAACCCGAGGCCCGGCGGCGCAAGCCGCCGGGTTTCCCTCCTGCTTCACCGGATCGCGCCCGCCGCTTCTGGCAAGGTCCAGCGACCGAATCAGACGGGCATGGACGGGAGCGTCGTCTCTCTATCCTTGATAATTGCACCTGAATTTCGGCTGGTGCTCACAGCGAGAACGACTATTATAGCCGTAGTTCTGGAGTGCGTGCATATCCCGGTGGGAGGTGATCATGTATGATCACCGCTCGCCAATCACGGGCTGCGCGCGCGTTACTGGGATGGACACAGGAGACGCTCGCCGACAAGGCCCAAGTCGCATTGACCGCACTCAAACGCCTCGAATCCCAAAGCGGGCTCGAGGTGTTCGAGTCCACCCGTGACCAGGTGCGCCGCGCTCTCGAAGCGGCCGGGATCGTATTCCTGTCGACGGACAAGGGCGAGGGCGTGTTGCTGCAACACAATGGGGCCAACACCGACAAACGGTGAAATAGCGGCCAGCGTGATGTCAGGTTCTCGTCAAAAGGAATGGCTATCTTCCGCCGAAGATGGTTAACAAATACGTTACCCGAACGTGAGCGAATGATGGGCCGCGCGACACAGACATATCTCGACACACCACCGTCCAGCCAGACGCTGACGTCTTATGATCGCGAGCACATGAAGCTCTACATGCGCCTTCTCGATGCCGAGCGTGATGGCGCCGATTGGCGCGAAGCTGTGCAGGTTCTCTTTGGCCTCGATCCAGAGTGCGATCCCGACCGCTGCCGCTCCATCCATGATACTCATCTCGCTCGCGCGCATTGGATGACCGAACACGGCTACCGCGAACTGGTCCGCGAAAGTCAGCGCAAGACCTGACCCGTGATGCGTGCCGCGCATCACCTGTTGACCAGCGCCTGACTTCCGAAACGCAACTCATGCGGGAATCTTGAGCCTTCCCTATTCGTTTGAGTGGATTCGGGAGGCCGCGATGACCCCTGACGCATCGACCTGGCGTTCTTCGGCGCAATACGACCATCTGGATGAACTGACGGCATCCGATCTGGCCTGGGAATGGCTGCGCCGCAATGACGATTATGACGCAGATTTTGAAGCCTCGATTGCCGACCAAGGAGACCCCCAACCGCTGACCGAACGGATCCGGCAGCGCTGGGGGTTGCGATTTCCCGGTCGATCCGCTGGTCCCGCCGCCCGATGCGCCGGTCTTCTGGCTCCCAGCGGAGGACACAAGTGTGGTGGTGCTGACCGAAGTCCCTTTGGAACTTGGCGACAGCACTGACGGCGCTCCGCTGAACTGGCGCCTCGACTTCTCGGTCGAGAACGCTGGCGCAGAGTTCCACGTCCCGCTTGGCAATGGGCAGAAGCTCCAGATCTTCGACGGCGCCATTAAGGGGGACGCGATCGCGGTCGCCGTCGTCCCTCTCAGCCTCGCCGGTTTCGACCGGATCGAGGCCATTCAACGCTTCCTTTCCGCCCTGCATGGTCGCGCGATCCCGCCGGATACACGCATGACACGCCAGCAACGCGCGCGCCTCCGACGGATGCTGCGGGCCTTCGATGGCCATCGGGCTGGCGCCACGCAGCAGGAGATCGCGCGGGTTCTTCTGAACACCGGCCGGCTTGACCGGGACGAATGGCAAGCATCCTCGGCCCGTCATGCCATCAAGGCACTCCTGCGCGATGCCCGTGCAATGGTCGCCGGCGGTTATCGGAAACTCCTGCGTCATCGCCGCCCACGATAGTGCGGCTTTGCGTCGGCAACAGCCACTTCGCCGCGCCGGTCGCCGGCGCGCGGCACTTCGGCGCGACGCTGCTCTACAAGATCAACTCCAGCACCAATGCGCGGATGCGCGGCTGGCTGGTGCTGAACGGCATAACGGAAATCCGCGGCTCGCGGGGGGAGTTTCCGGCGCGCGTGTCTCCGAGGCGACGGCGCTCTGGCTGCAGACCATGGCACCGCTTGCACAAGGCGACACCGTCGAGCTGCAGGGCAACTTTCGCGCGGCGGATGGATATTTCGCGGCCGACCATACGTCCTTCTGGGGCAGCAAGGTCGGTTGAGCGGCGAAAGGAGGATCGCAATGACAACGGGCGGCGTGATGATCCTATTCGTTACCACTCCACCAAATGGCAGTTCCGTCTGGGTACAGGGTGGTGGATGTAGTGCCGGGCACAGTCTTTCAACAGGAGATCATCGCCGATCTGCCCGCCGCGACGCAGTTCCTGTCGTCCGCCCCTACCTCAACACCGGCACGACGGCTGCTGCCGTCACCTACGACTGCGCCGGGGTCTACCTTGAGACGGATTACTGATCGCAGTTCGAAGATCAGGATCTGCTTTAGCCGTGAAAAGGTAGTAGACGTCACCCACGCCATGCAGCGCTAGGTCATTCAATGTTGATTTACCCTCGGCTCCTCAGCCGGGAGCGCCCGCCATCAACCCCCAAGACCTGTCCTGAAATCCAGCCAGACCGGGCTGAGATGAGAAATGCGGCGATTTCAGCAAGATCGTCAGGACGGCCAAGCCGTTGCAGCGCATGCAGTTGCGCAATACCAGCTGCCATCCGTGCATCGGCGGTCAGGGGTTCGGCCAGCGGAGTTTCGGTCAGAGAGGGCGCAATCGCGTTCACCCTGATGTGCGGCGCCAACTCGGCTGCCAAGGCGCGCGTCAGGCCCTCGACCGCGCCTTTAGCCATCGAGATGGACGCGTGATTGGCAAAACCCTGCCCGACCGCGACCGACGAAAACAGCACAACCGACGCCCCGCCCTCTGCCGCCTTCAGGGCAGGCAAGGCCGCCTGTACCGCCAGCGCCGCTCCTAGGGCGTTGAGATGGAAGTCATCAGCCATTGCCCGCGCCGACAAGTGCGCGAGCTGCCGCAGGGTGATGCTGCCCACCGCATAGACCAGCCCCGACAGCGGGTGATCAATCTCGGCGCTGACGCGTGCGAAGCTTGTCTCGTCCATAACATCGGCGACGGTATAGCTCGCGCCAATTTCGGCGGCGACGGCAGCAAGGCGGCTCTCGCTTCGGCCGGTCAGATGCACATTGTGACCTGCGGCGACAAGCAGCCGCGCCAACGCAGCGCCCGTCGCGCCCGAGCCACCATAGATCAAAACCTTGGTAATCCCGTTCCCCCTTGCGTGATGGTTGTTCGGATTACGCGCCATCCGCGCGCGCAGATCGAATTTTCCTGACGACAAGTTTGATCTGGCTGGGGGCGACCTGCGTAAAGAACATCGAGGGCTCGAAACGAGGCCCTTTGCGAAAAGCACTGCTTGACACAAAGGAGAACCGGAATGCTGCGCAAATTTCTGATGGCGACTGCGACGACGGCCATGCTGGCGGGTGCCGCCATGGCGCAAGATGCCACGTCGGACATTGTCGATACGGCCGTTGCAGCGGGCGATTTCACGACGCTGGTTGCGGCGGTGCAGGCGGCCGGGCTGGTGGACACGCTGAAAGGTGAAGGCCCGTTCACCGTCTTCGCGCCCACCGATGCTGCCTTTGCGGCTCTTCCCGAGGGCACGGTCGATACGCTGTTGATGCCCGAAAACAGGGATCAGCTCGTGTCGATCCTGACGTATCATGTGGTTCCCGGTGCCGTGATGTCCTCGGACCTGACCGAGGGGATGACGGCAGCTACCGTCCAGGGCGGCGACGTGACTTTCACGCTCGATGGCGGTGCCAAGGTCAATGACGCGAATATCACCGCGGCGGATATCGCGGCCTCGAACGGGGTGATCCATGTCATCGACACGGTCATCATGCCGCCCGCCAACTGAGGCAAATGGCACTGTTGGTCGTGCATGAACCAGATGACCCCGGCCATTGCGGCCGGGGTTTTGATTTATACGGATCAGCGAAGGCTGGATCCGGGGATGAAGCGATCGAACAGCGCAAGCATCAGGATCCCCGCGCCGCAAATCGTGGCGATGAGCCAGTCGCCCGCGCCCACGTTCGCAACGATCACGCCGAACAGCGCCCAGATCACCCCGGCGCGATAGGTCCAGAGGCGCGGGCGGGCGGATGCGACCGCAACAGCCGCAATCAGGACGCAAATGATCAGTGCGATGGCGGCTGTACGCGGCGACAGGATGCCGTATCCGGTCGCCACCACCGAAACGGCCACGCCCGTTGCGGCCGTTAGCCAGCCGGCATAGAGACCGACCGGCGCCCATTCGCGCCAGCTGTCACCGGCACGCAACATCGCAATGATGGCCGCAGCCGCCATTACAAGGATCATCACCGTGGCGATCGGTGGGGACCGCATGGCTGCCTCGATCCAGAAGACGCCGATGAACAGGCTGATGCCAAGGGGACTGGCGGCGCGGGGCCATTGCGGCATGGTTGCCGGGCGCCATAGAGCCCATGCGGCGGCGAGGATCAGTCCCAGATAGATCAATCCCCAGATGGAAAATGCCCATCCGACCGGCTGGGCGGGCCAGCGGTCTGCCTGCACGGGGAAGCTTTCGCGGTAGAAACCACCGAAGCCGTTCGACAGGAAGGGCGAAACGGCAAAGGCCACAGCCAGCAGAAGGACGGCAATCCTTGCGACGCGATCAGTCATGTCAGGTCTCCGATGTGTTGGCGCGGAAATGTGCCAGTGCCGCCAACGCGGCCTTACGCCCCTCCGCCAGCATGGCAGAGGGGCCCGCGCGCCATGGTCCGGTATGCCAGTCGCGCGGGGTGCTTTCGATCCATGCCACAGCCTCGGGGCCGGCGGCACGGTCGAACCCGGCAAGCCAGCGCCGACGATAGTCGCCACGAGGGTCATATTGCTCCGCCTGCCTTTCGGGGTTGAAGATGCGGAAATATGGCGCGGCATCGGGGCCGCAGCCCGCCACCCATTGCCAGTTCATCGCATTGGACGCCGGATCCCAGTCGGTCAGGCAATCGGCGAAATGTGCCAGTCCCGCCCGCCAGTCGATGAGCAGATGCTTGGTCAGCCAGCTTGCGACCACCATGCGCACGCGGTTGTGCATCTGTCCGGTCAACCACATCTCGCGCAGCCCGGCATCGACCAGCGCCACTCCGGTTTCAGCCCGCTGCCAGCGGATCAGGCTTGCGCCGTCCTTTTGCCAAGGAAAGCCCTCCCATTCGGAACGCCAGCAGGCGACCGGCATTTCCGGGAAGCCGATCAGCAGGTGCCAGGAAAA
This sequence comes from Ruixingdingia sedimenti, assembly GCF_031432425.1. NCBI lineage: Bacteria > Pseudomonadati > Pseudomonadota > Alphaproteobacteria > Rhodobacterales > Paracoccaceae > Ruixingdingia > Ruixingdingia sedimenti. The sequence goes on from NZ_JAVKPH010000019.1 coordinate 23,161, forward strand.
TTCGCGCCAAAGCACCTCGGACAGAAATTTGTCGATGCCGGCAGCATGTTCTGGCGATATCTCCGCCCTGAGCATGGCCCTTGCCCAGATCGTTCGAGGGCTGATCTCGCCTACCGCCAGATGATCGGACAGGCGCGAGGTCGCGTCGAGATCGGGGCGATCCCGCTCGCGGGGATAAGCGCAGGCGCGGTCGAGAAAATCATCCAGCCCGGCAAGCGCGGCCTCTTCGCCCGCAGGCGCGGCAAATCGCTCCAGCGCGGCGCGGCCGCGGTGCAGGTCCGGCGCCAGATCGAGGGTGCTCAGGTCAAGCCCGCCGAGCGGTTCCGTGCAGGGTTCAATGCCCGGCGGGGCATCGGCGGCGGGCCGGTCGGGGCCGCGCTGCCGTACCGCCCGCGCAAAGGGGGAATAGACGCGGTAAGCCCCGCCATTTCCGCTGCGGACCGCGCCGGGATGGACGAGAAGATGCCCCGGATGCAGGATCAGCCCGGCGCCCAGGGGCCGCAGCGCCGCGCGCATACGGTCTTGCAGCGCCTGCATTTCCACCGTGGGCCAGTCCGACTGGTGCAGCTGACGCACGCTCAGCCGCTTCATCAGCGCCGGCAGGATTTCATGCGCCTCGCCGCGCAGCACGACGATGCCCTTTCCGCCGGTGCGGACCCGAAGTGCCGCATCAAAGATGCGGAGTGCGCGCTCAAGCCGCCAGCGGCTGGCCGCGCCCTGCGCCATGGTCAGCCGGTCGATGAAAAACACCGTCAGCAGCGGCCCGTCGGCAATAGCCGCCAGAAGCGCGGGGTTATCGCGCAGCCTGAAATCGCGGGTCAGCCAAAGAATGCCCGGCGCCGTCATTCAAGCCGCCTCATCCGCGTGACCAAGCGTCACCTGCACCACATCGCAGCGCGCGGTGGCGAAGGCAGCGGCGCAGCCCTCCAAATAGAACTGCCATCCGCGAAGGAAGGTGTCATCATAACCCAGCCGCTGGATACGGGGGCGCTGCTGCATCATCGTCTCGCACCAGATTCGGCATGTGCGGGCATAGTCCTGGCCAAAAGCGTGGCTGTCACGCACGCGCAGCCCGACTTTTGCCGCCTCATGGGCGATAATGGCGGAACAGGGCAGCATGCCGCCGGGAAACACATGCTGACGGATGAAGTCGGAGCGGCGGCGATAGACGGAAAACTCGGCATCCGGGACAGTGATAGCCTGCAAGACTGCCCGTCCACCCTGCGCCAGTCGCGTCTTGAGGGCGGCGAAATACGTTGGCCAATAGCGTTCGCCCACCGCCTCGATCATCTCGATCGACACGATGTTGTCAAACTGGCCCGTCACCTGACGGTAGTCCTGAAGCCGCACCTCGGCACGGCCATCCAGCCGGGCGTCGGCATAGCCCTTTTGCGAAGGAGAAAGCGTGATCGCGGTCACGTTGTGACCCCGCCCGGCTGCAGCTTCGGCGAACCCGCCCCAGCCGCAGCCGATTTCCAGCAGGCTTTCGCCCGGTGCCAGTTGGGACAGAATCCGCCGGTTCTTGCGCGCCTGCGCGCGGTGCAGATCATCGCCTTCGCCAAACAGTGCAGAGGAATAGGTCATGCCGGGGTCGAGCCAGAGCTGATAGAACTCGTTGCCGACATCGTAATGGGCGCGAATGTTGCGCCACGAGCCGCGAAGGCTGTTCAGCCGCACCAGCCGGTCAACCAGCCGCATCCGCATGGCCTGAAACCGCCCCGGCTCTCCCCACGCAGTCCGAAGGCCAAGGTTGCGCAGGGCCAGCGACAGGGTGTCCTCCAGTGTCTCGCTGTGCCAGTCGCCTGCGATCCAACCTTCGCCCAGCCCCACATCTCCGCGCAGCGCCAGACGCGGCAGCAGCCGCCAGTTGCGGATCTGCAAGTCGGCCTCGGGGCCGGCGGTGCCAAATCGGTGGCGCGTGCCCTCGGGCGTGGTCAGGGTCACGATGCCGTCGCCGATCTCTTCGAGGGCCGAAAGAAAGCGGGTTTTCAGGGAGTGTGTCTCAAGGCTCATCGGGTGATTTCCTGGTCCGGAGGCTCTGGGCGGCGGCGATAGGCGGCACCTTTCAGCTTCAGCCGCAGCGCATGCCAATAGATTTGTGCAATCACGCGCAACGCGCCGCCAGGCCGACTAAAAACCGTCGCAAGCACTGCGCGGTTGGTCAGCGGGATCAGCGGCCCGGTCATGGCGGTGTTGATGCCACCCGTGCCATCCATTTGGTCGATGCGGATGGCGATGCGGTCAGGATGCAGGGCGAACCGGAACTGGTATTTACCCGCCACATCCTGAAAGGGCGAGACGTGAAAGACCTTGCGCGCCGTCAATGCCGATTCGGCGTTGATCGGCGCAAGGTCGGGCTGGGCCAGCAGGTAGCTGTGGCGCTGGCCGAATGTGTTGTTGACCTCTGCAATCACCGCGATAAGCGCATCATCTTCGATCAGCATCCAGAAGCTGACCGGGTTGAACCAGTAGCCAAGAAACCGCGGCTGCGTCAGCAGCGCCAGCACCATACCCCGGCGCGGCGCAAGCCCGGCAGCGGCAAGCTGTGCCAAGGCCCAGGGGGCGCCGGTGCCCGAGCCGCGCAGCCCGCCATGGTCACTATCGTGAAACGAAATCAACCCGAATCGGTTATGCCTCATCAACCGGGGCGGGCGAACGTGCTCGGGCGCCAGCAACACATGATCGGCATGGGTGCGGAAGCTGTGGCGCAAGTCGCCGCGCCGGGCATGTGTCACCAGCGCCGGCATTGCCAGCACTTCGCCTGCCTGAAGACGCGCCGCGAGAGTCATGGCAGCACCGAAGCAGGCAGTAAACGACGCGCGATGCGCATGGCGCTGGCAAAGCCGTCCTCGTGAAAGCCGTTGCGCAGCCAAGCGCCGGCAAACCAGGTGTTGCGATTACCCTGCATCTCTGCAATCCGCGCCTGCGCGTCCAGCGCCGCCAGGTCAAAGACCGGATGGCGGAACGTCACCTGATCGTAGATCAGTCGCGGGTCGATGCCGTCACGCTGATTCAGCGTGACAAAAAGCGGATCGTCGTCGGGGATATTCTGAAGCCTGTTCATCCAGTATGTCACGCCCACAGACGCAAGCCCTGTATCGCCACGGCTGACCCACGAACTCCAGCAGCGGCGGCGGTGCGGCATCACGGATGGGTCGGCGTGCAGAACGGCGTGATTGGGCTGGAACCGGATCGACGAAAGGGCCGCGCGTTCGGTGGCGTTGGCATCTGTGAGCATCGCGAGCGTCTGGTCGGCATGGGCGGCAAGGATGACGTGGTCGAATACCTCAGCTTGCGCCCCCTCCGCGCTCAGGGTGACAATCCCGCCCGTTCGCGTGACCGCCCGCACGGGGGTGCCGGGCCGAAGATCGACCCCGGCCCGCACCAGCGCCGCCGTCAGCCGCTCGACATAGCGGATCGAGCCGCCGTCCACCGTCCACCACTGGTGATGTTCGCCCCGCGCAAGAAGCCCGTGGTTGCGCATGAACCGGACAAGCGCACGGGCCGGGAATTTGCCGATGTCGTGATCGGGCGTGGACCAGATCGCCCCGCAAAAGGGGTAGAGGTAATGAGCGCGGAACCGGGCACCCAGACGCATCCGGTCGATCAGCGCGCCGATGGTCAGGTCAGGAGTTGCCGCAACCTCGGACTCGGCCCCAGCGTTGAAGCGCAGGATGTCGCGGAGCATCAGGTGAAAGCGCGGGTCCACAATATTGCGGCGCTGGCCGAACAGCGCGTCGCCGGACCGCAGCGCATATTCCACCCGCCCGCCGTCCAACGAGACACCGAAGCTCATGTCGCTTTTGACGATGGGCACATCGAGGTCGCGGAACATCGCCGTCAGATGCGGGTAATTCACATGATTGAACACGATGAAGCCGGTATCCACCGGCTGATCGCTCCGCTTGCCGGCAAGAACCGTCCGCGCGTGGCCGCCAAGCCTGGGCGCTTCCTCAAACAGCGTCACCTGATGGTGGCGTGACAGCAGCCAAGCACTAGCCAGGCCTGAAATGCCGCCGCCGATGATAGCGATCCGCTGCGGAGAGCCTCTGGTCAAGTCAAAAGGCATCTGGCCTCCACTGGTTCTTCGCCATCCTTACGCGCGCAGATCGGCTTCGGATCAATCAGCAAAAAAATTTCTGTCAAAATGATCTGAAACGCACTGTCCCCCGTAAGTGCCGCATGAACGCCGCATTTGCGCCTGTTGGGCCAAGGTCCTATGAAATGCTAAGATCCACGGTCCTGCCGTTGGTCGATGAAGGTGCTTTGGGTTTCAGGGGGGAAGATCAGCAACCGATGGACGATCTTTCCGAGTTGAGTCGCGATCTGATCGCCGTCCGCGACAGTCGCGACCGCGCGGCGTTCGGGAGGCTTTTTGACCATTTCGCGCCACGGCTTAAGGCGATGATGCTCCGCGGCGGGTTGCGCGACGGCACTGCCGAGGACGTGGTGCAGGATGTGATGCTGGCGGTCTGGCACAAAGCCGGACAGTTCGACCCCCACCGCGCGGATGCAGCCGGCTGGATCTATGGCATTGCCCGGAACCGGCGCATCGACATGGCCCGCCGCCGTCCGCTGGCCCAGCCCGACGAGATGCCCGAGATCGAGAGCCTGGAACCCGACGCCGCCCAGATCATTGCGCTGCAGCAGGAAGCGCGCCACTTGGCAGACGCACTTGCGCGCCTCGCACCGGAACAGGCCGAGGCGCTGCGCGCTGCCTATTTCGACGACATTCCACACAGCCGCATCAGCGAAATGACGGGCTTGCCGCTTGGCACCATCAAGTCCCGCATCCGCCTTGGCCTTGAACGTCTCAGGCATGAGCTGAGGACAATCGCACCATGATCAGCATCCACCACCATATTCCCGACGACATGCTTGACGCGTATCGCGCAGGCACCTTGCCACATGCCTTTGGTGTGGTCGTGGCCGCGCACCTGTCGCTTTGCGATCAATGCCGTGCCGGCCAGGAGGCGGGCGACATGATCGGCGGTGCGCTTTTGCAGCATGCAGAAGGCGCAACCCTGCGACCCGACGCGCGTGACCGGATGATGACTGCACTAGACGCACCGCCCCCGCCGCCGCCTCTGCGCGCATCTGGGCCGTTTCCGTCTGCCGTGATGCACGAATTGGGCGGAAGGCCGCCGCGCTGGCGCATGCTGGGCGGCGGCATCCGCCAGCAGATCCTGACCGCCGATCGCGAAGGCTCATTGCGCCTGTTGTACATTCCGCCGGGAAAGGCAGTCCCCGAACACGGGCATCGGGGGCACGAACTGACACTTGTTCTTCAAGGCAGCTTTTCCGACAGCGGAGGCAACTTTCATCGCGGCGACGTCGAAGTGGCGCATGCCGACATCCACCACCAACCCGTTGCCGGCCGGGACGAGCCATGCATCTGCCTGGCGGCCACCGATGCGCCCTTGCGCTTTCACGCGCTGATTCCGCGGCTGTTGCAGCCGATCTTCCGGATCTGAAGATGAACTATGCGAGCCGCCGCATCTGGATCATTGGCGCCAGCGCCGGGATTGGCGCAGCCCTTGCCCGTGCGTTGGCCGGGCAAGGGGCGCAACTGATCTTGTCCGCCCGCGATGGCGACGCGCTGGAGGCGCTGGCGGCGGAGTGCGGCGGCGCGCAGGCCAGGCCGCTGGATCTGGCCCAGCCTGAAACGCTGGGGGCAGTGGTGGCACAGCTTACGCTTGAGGCACCGCTGGACGCGATCATCTGCACCGCCGCGCTTTATGATCCCGGTCGCGTGGCGGATATCGATCCCATGCGGGCCGAGGCGATGGTGCGCGTGAACATACTGGGCATGCTTGAGGTCGCCCGCCTTTGCCCGCCGCTGCTGCGCGATGGCGGTCAGCTGGTGCTGTTCGGCTCGGTTGCCGGTTACATCGGCCTGCCGGGGGGGCAGCCATATTCGGCAACCAAGGCGGCGGTCAACAACCTTGCCGAAACGCTTGCGATCGAACTGGCCCCGCGTGTGGACGTGCGGCTGGTCTGTCCAGGCTTCGTCCAGACCAGACTGACCGCCCGAAACACCTTCGCCATGCCTGCAATCATCACCGCCGAACAGGCGGCAGAGTCCGTGCTGCGCGGGATGCAACGGCGGGGATTTGAGATCCATTTCCCACGCCGCTTCACCCTTGCGATGAAGCTGATACGGGCCCTGCCTTATGCGCTGTCGCTGCGACTGATACGGCGCTTGCGCTGATCGTTCAGTTGAATCGCCCCGACAGCAGAACCACGCCGGCCCAGGCTGAAAACCCGGTCAGGAGCGTGCCCCACAACCCGTCGATAATGACCTGCTCCCACGACCAGTCGGCAAGCGTGGCATAATTTGTCATCTCATAGGTGCCATAACACATCAGCCCAATGATCAGGCCTCCGATCAGCGCGTGAACGGGATCATTCGCTTTCAGCGCGGGCCAGGAAACCAGCCACACAAGCCCGGCGACATATCCCAGATAGAACAGCGCAGCCGGACCAAGCCGCAACGGCTCGGCAAGAAGGTGGCCGACATTGCGCTCAAATACCGGCCGGATCAGAAACCGGATCCCCAGCACATCCAGAGCGAGGAACACCCCGGCGGTTGCAGCATAGAGGAAGGTAGCTTGAAGCATGAGAAGTCCTCTTCCCAGTTTCCGTCCAACCGCCGCAGATAGGCGGAGGCCTTCTGTCATATCAGCCTTTGACTTGCTCTACGCACGCAACCTTGCAGCAGATCAATTTCTCCGTGAAGAAAGGCAGACTACTCGCCCCATCCTCATAAACAGCAGTGCCGCGCGCATTCCTCGGGTGGATGTCAATCTCCCCTAACGGCATCGAATGTGCCAAACTCGTGATGCCTAAGCATCAGCTGAAGGAGGCAGCTTCATCAAAAAATATAATACAATCAAAAACTTGAAACTGGAGAAGGCTCGACGGCAGACCCATCCCCTCCGCCACTTGCCTTCGCGAAACGTGTCTCCCGATCCGGCTGCGGCGGGATCTTCCCGTTGTCTTCGAGGGTTATGCGGGAGCGGCTGAGCACTGCCCCCAGTTCCAAGATGCCCGAAATCGGTCTCTCGGGGCCGATATTCTCCTGACCTGATGACTGTGCCGGTTGGTGAATTTCTTACAGCAAGCTGAAATTGTGTGCTTTTCGGCTTTTCGGGATCGCCGGCCCGAATACTTCGATGCCGGTGGCGTTCGTGAGGGGGAGAATAAATCGAGCTATCGCCCTCAGAATAGTTCCGTGCTGCTCTCGTCGCGGATACGGAAGGGGTATCTTTCGCCCCTGATGGTGGGCGATTTCGATACCCCCCAACTTCGCCCTGCACCTCGCCGGTCTTCCTTCGCCACCGTGGTCATTGCCCGCCGCTGATCCGCAGTGGCCGTTTGCAACACCACGGAGGCCCGATCATGCCACATGAACCCGTCGTCCTGCCGCCGCGTTTTCTACGGACCAAGGAGGCCGCGACCTTTCTGAGCCTCTCGGCCCGGACGCTCGAAAAACACCGCACCTATGGAACCGGGCCAGCCTATCGCAAGCTCGGCGGCCGCGTCGTCTATGCCATCGACGATCTCGAAGCCTGGACCGAACGCGGCGCGGTGACCTCGACCTCCGATCCGCGCGGCTCCGTGCTGCCCGCCAAGCGTCATGCGTTTCCGTCCGGCCCGCAGGCCGGTCGTTACGCCCGCTGATCTCTCGCGGTTTCCTTCATGACGGTGCGACGTCGATCCCTTTCCGAGCGTGGGCAACTGGATCTGTTCAGGGCGCTCCCCGGCGATTTCGCGCCACGAGACGCACAGGATCTCATGGCCTATCCCTTCTTCTCCCTCGCCAAGTCGAAGCGCATCGCGCCGATCGACTTCGCAGCCGGCAATGTCTCCATCCGGGTCGAGGCTGTTCCCGATCACGGCATGGCCACGATCTGGGACGCCGATATCCTGATCTGGGCGGCCAGTCAGATCGTCGAAGCCCGCGACAGTGGCCTTCGCACCTCTCGGCTGATGGCCGCCACGCCCTATGAGATCCTCACCTATGTCGGGCGCGGCACCGGCTTGCGCGATTATCAGCGCCTGAAGGCGGCGCTCGACCGGCTGCAATCGACCACGATTTCCACCTCGATCCGCCAGCCGGTCGAAGGCCGTCGGCATCGCTTCTCGTGGATCAACGAGTGGCAGGAGCGCACCGACCGTAGCGGTCGGCCCGATGGTATCGAAATGATCGTGCCGGACTGGTTCTACCAGGCCGTTCTCGATGATGCGCTCGTGCTGACCATCGACCGGACCTATTTCGACCTGACCGGCGGCCTTGACCGCTGGCTCTATCGCCTGGTGCGCAAGCACGGCGGCCGTCAGCGTGATGGTTGGCGGTTCGACTTCCGCCATCTCCATCAGAAATCCGGCAGCCTGTCGCCGTTCAAGCGCTTTGCTTTCGAGCTGCGCGACATCATCCGGCGTCAGCCGCTGCCCGGCTATTCGCTCTTCGTTGAGGCCGAGGTTGGCGGGCGGATGCTGCTGGCCTTCGAGCCAGTCGCGCCCTGTGGAAAACCTGTGGATGGCCTCGTGCTATCAGGAACCCGGACTATCGTGCTATCGGGAACCGGAGGCTCGTGCTATCAGGAACCGAAACCGGGCTTAACGCTTGGAACTCATTCAGGAAATCGCGCCCTTAACTTAGAGTCTAACGAAGAGTCTAACTTTGAAGAGCGCGCGCGCGATGTGGAAAACCTCATCCGCGACACCGCCAGAAGCCTCAGCATAGCCGCGAAGAAGAGGGCATCCGGCGCCCCGACATCGCCTCGACCGGCATCTGATCGAAGCGCAACCGAAGCTCCTGAATCTGCCGACACGCCGCGCCTGCCTCTCGATCTGCCGGGGGGTGGCCGATGATCATCGCGCTCCTCAACCAGAAGGGCGGTGTCGGCAAGACGACGCTGGCGCTGCATCTTGCCGGTGAACTGGCTCAGGGTGGCAAGCGCGTCACCCTGATCGACGCCGATCCGCAGGGCTCGGCCCTCGACTGGTCGCAGCAACGCGCGCGTGAGGGCCTGCCGCGTGCCTTCGGCACACTCGGCCTGGCGCGTGACACGCTGCATCGTGAGGCACCAGAGCTTGCCCGCGATGCCGATCATATCGTCATCGACGGGCCACCGCGCGTCGCCGGTCTCATGCGCTCCGCGCTGCTCGCCGCCGATCTTGTGCTGATCCCGGTGCAGCCATCGCCGTTCGACGGCTGGGCCTCGGCCGAGATGCTCGCCCTCCTTGCGGAGGCGCGCATCTACCGACCCCAGCTCGTCGCCCGCTTCGTGCTCAACCGTTGCGGCGCGCGCACCGTCATCGCCCGCGAGACGGCCGAGACGCTGGCTGACTACGATCCGCCGCTGCTCGCCAGCGTCATCGGCCAGCGCGTCGTCTTCGCTGACGCCGCGCAAACCGGGCGGCTCGCCAGCGAGATCGCCGCCCGATCACCTGCGGCGCGCGAGATCGCCGCACTGGCCGCCGAGGTCGGACGGCTGGGCATCGGGAGGGCATCGGCATGACGCTCCTCACCGGCGACTGCCGCGAACAGATGCCCTGGCACGCACCCTACGACATGATCCTCGCCGATCCGCCCTATGGCGACACCTCGCTCGCCTGGGATCGGCGCGTCGAGGGCTGGGTCGTGCTGGCGCGCGCCGCCCTCAGGCCGACCGGCTCGCTCTGGGTCTTCGGCTCGCTGCGCAGCTTCATGGCGACCGCCGACCGCTTCACTGACGCCGGCTTGCGGATCGCGCAGGAGATCGTCTGGGAAAAGCAGAACGGCACCGGCTTTCATGCCGACCGCTTCAAGCGGGTGCATGAACTGGCCGTCCAGTTCTATCCCGCCGAGACCGCTTGGCGTGACATCTACAACGACGTCCAGACCACGCCCGACGCGACGGCCCGCACGGTGCGGCGCAAGCAGCGCCCGCCCCATACCGGCCAGATCGACGCCGGCCATTATGTCAGCCATGACGGCGGGCCGCGCCTCATGCGCTCGGTCATCTACCTGCGCAACTGCCACGGCCGCGCCATCCATCCGACCGAAAAGCCGTCGGCGCTCCTGGAGATCCTGATCCGCACGAGCTGCCCCGAAGGCGGCCTGGTCGGCGACTGGTTCGCCGGTTCCGGCGCGGCCGGGGAAGCCTGCCGGCTTTCCGGCCGGCGCTATCTCGGCTGCGAGATCGACCCCGACATGGCCGAGTGCGCGCGGGCGCGCATCGCCACCGTGCTGCCATTCCATGACGGAATTTCGTCATGACGGCGCGCACCGAGAAGCGCAGCTTCGCTACGCGCCCGGCCGATCCCGATAGCTGGATCAAGGCCGGCGACGCGCCGCCGCCGCGCACGGATACCGCCGACGCCTATTCGGCGCGGCTGACCGTGGACATCACGCCGGCGCTGCGCGGCCGCATCAAGATCGCGGCCTTCCAGCGCGGCATCACCGTCGCCGACATGCTGCGCGACCTGCTGGCGCGCGAGTTTCCCGACATAGGGGGAGACCGCCCATGATCGGCATCGACGCCCATGACGGCGATCTGACTCGCGCGGAACTGACCTGGGTGGAAGGCAAGACCGAATACTGGATCAGATTCGGCCATGCGACTGGTGAGCAGATCCTCGATCGCAACCGGCGTGTTGTATTCTTCCATCCCGGCACGGTGTTTGCGTTCGTCCGCTGGGCGGCGAACGACCACGGCACGATCATTTCGCGCCTCGACATCCTGCGCGCGGTTGCGCCGGGCCAGTCCTATCAGACGCTGCCCTTCGTCCGTCCAGGCGGCGAAGTCCTGCTGAAGATCGAAGGCTGGCCGAAGGTCGAGGCTGTCCTTCGCCATGTCGACGGGATCGAGGCCATAGGTGTCGATCCGGCCCAAGTCGATCCCGATCATTGGCGGCACGTCTCCCACTGGATAAACGCAGGCGAAGCGCCGCGTCCCTACACCGCGGAGCGTCATCAGGCATGGCTCTGGCGGCGGGAGATCGCCCCATGACGCGCTTTCGCTATGTCATGGTGACGACGGTTGCCACGCTCGGGATCGCCTTTGCCGGATTCGTTCCGACTGCGCCAAGGCTGGTCTGGAACGCATCGGCCAGCGTGCCGATCGGGTTCTATACTGTCGCACCCGACGACCGGATCGCGGTGCCCGATCTGGTCGCCGTCATCCCACCCGAACCCTTCGCCTCGTTTATGGTCGAGCGCGGCTACGTCGCACGCGACGTGCCGCTTCTGAAGCACGTTCTCGGCCTGCCCGGACAGCGCCTGTGCCGCGATGGCCGCGCCATTATCGTCGACGGCGTTCCGCTCGGCGAGGCGCGCGACCACGACAGCTTCGGCCGAGACCTGCCGGTCTGGCAGGGCTGTCGCGTCATCGCCGAGGGCGAAGTGTTCCTGATGAACCCGGACGTCGGCGACAGCCTCGACGGCCGCTATTTCGGCCCGTTCCCCGCCTCGGCGGTGATCGGCCACGCGATCCCGCTTTTCACCGACGAAGACGGCGAGGGCCGCTTTGTCTGGCGCGCGCCGATGCGGTGACAGCGCGTCCAGAGCGGGGCCGTTGAGCCGTCCCGCGTCTTCTCCACCGCATAGGAAAGGAGCCTTCCATGGCACAGATCGGCCAGTTTACCCGCACCCCGTCCGGCTATTCCGGGCGACTCCGCACGCTCTCGCTGGACGTCGAGCTGACCTTCACGCCGTCGGAAAATGCGGACGCCGACAAGGCGCCTGCCTATCGCATCCATCTCGGCGATGAGTATGGGCCGGAAGTCGGCGCAGGCTGGAAACATTCCGGCGAGCGCGCGGGACCGTTCGTCTCCGTGCTTCTCGACGATCCAGTTTTCCAGCAGCCGATCCGCGCCCGCCTGTTCCAGTCGGACGAAGACGGCCGCGACTGGGGCTTGCACTGGACCCGCCAAAAGAAGCGCGACGAGCAGGAGTGATCATGGTCACGTCCTGCATCCGTCCCGCCTCGGGGAGATGTGGCGCCCGCCGCCGCATCCTCCTCCTTCTTCTTTCCGGCCTGTTCGTCACAGCCATTGCCCCGCTGCCCGGCCTGGCGCAGATCGCCGTGATGGGTCGTGCCGTCGCCGTGCATCCGCACGGCGCCCATATCGAAGAGGCTTCGCAGCGGTTCGGCATCCCGGCGGCATGGATCATCGCCGTGATGCAGGTCGAAAGCGCGGGCAATATGCACGCCATATCGTCTGCCGGCGCGATGGGGCTGATGCAGGTCATGCCCTCGACTTGGGCGGAGCTGCGCATCCGCCATGCTCTCGGCCGCGACCCCTTCGAGCCGCGCGACAACATCCTCGCGGGCACCGCCTACCTACGCGAGATGTGGGATCGCTACGGCAATGTCGCCGCGATGCTCGCGGCCTACAATGCCGGTCCCGGTCGCTACGATGAATACCGCGCGACGGCTCGTCCGCTGCCTGCCGAGACGCGCGCCTATGTCGCTGCTTTGACGCCGATCCTGCTCGGCGAGCGGCCTTCCGGCAGCGGCTCGACGGTCGCTCCGCCGCCCGACTGGCGCGAGGCGGCGCTCTTCGTCGCGCGTGAAATCGGCGCTTCCGCTGCCGATCCCGCGTCCCCCGACCGCACGCCGGACGATGCCCCTTCGCTCGTCCCGGCGGCACCGGACGCACTCACCGCCTTGCAGTCGGAGGGGCTGTTCGTCGCCCGCGATGCCGGTGGGGACCGGCCATGAGCAGCGGCACCGCAATTCGCATCCCATCGGGCGCTGGCGTGTCATGGAGGGCGCAGAGGGTGGCGGCAGGCACCACGACCGAAAGATGGCAGGATAAAAGCGCGCACGGTGCGGCTCAGGCGGGCGGTTGTTTTTGCTCATGTTTCTGGCGCGTTTCGCACCGTGCCGCGTTATCGCGCACCGTGTGCTTCGCGTCCATCTTCCTGATTTTCTTCTCAGTTTTGCACCGTGCGGGGATGTGCCATGTCCGATGAGCACGAGTTCCGCATCCGTCCGGGGCGCATCCGATCAACTCGTGCGCAGCAAACCCGTCCTTTCATCGCACAGGCGCTTGCCGCCGCGAAAAAGGCCGGAGGTGGCGTCTCGCGATCCGGCCGCGTCACATCCGGCAATCGTTCCCGCTTCGGGCGCGGCCAGCGCGCCAGCGTACAGGCCAACCGCCTCATCACCTCCCGTACACGCGGGGCCGTCGTCAAGGCACGCGTCGTTCGCCACATGGCGTCGTCGGCGCCGCTTGGGGCGCATCTTGATTACCTGCGCCGTGACGGCGTGACCCGAGACGGAGAGAAGGCAAGGCTGTTCGGGCCGGGAACGGAGGATGCCGATGGTCGCGCTTTCGCGGAGCGCTGCGGTGATGACCGGCATCATTTCCGGTTCATCGTCTCGCCTGACGACGCGCTGGATATGTCCGACCTCCGATCCTTCACCGACGATCTTGTCGGCCAGATGGAAAAGGATCTCGGCACGCGCCTCGATTGGGTGGCGGTCGCTCACTGGAACACGGCGCATCCGCATGTCCATCTGATCGTGCGCGGCACCCGCGACGACGGGCAGGATCTCGTGATTTCCCGCGCCTACATCAAGGAGGGGATGCGGGACCGGGCGCGCGATCTCATCACCCTGGAGCTGGGGCCGCGCACCGATCTCGACATCCGCCGCAGCCTTGAGGCCCAGGTCGAGGCCGAGCGCTGGACACAGATCGACCGCCAGCTTTTCCGTGATGCCGGCAAGTCCGGTGTCGTGGATCTCGCACCCCATGCCGACCGACCGCAGGACGAGTTCCATACGTTGAAGGTTGGCAGGCTCCGCACCCTCGAAGTCCTCGGGGTCGCTGATCAGATCGGCCCGGCGCAATGGGTGATCAGGCCCGAGGCCGAGACAGTCCTGCGCGAGATTGGTGAGCGCGGCGACATCATCAAGCGTATGCACCGCGCCCTGACCGAACGCGGCATCGAGCGCGGCTCGGCCAGCTATGTCCTCGCCGGTGAAAGCCTCGACGTTCCGGTCATCGGCCGTCTGGTCGAGCGCGGCCTTGATGACGAGTTGAAGGGCACCGCCTATGCCGTGGTCGATGGTGTTGACGGCCGCAGCCATCATATCAAGCTGCCGCATCTGGATGCCGCCGGCGACAGCCCACCCGGCTCGATTGTCGAGCTGCGCGCTTATGAGGATGCGCAAGGTGCGCGCCGTGTCGCGCTTGCCGTCCGCTCCGATCTCGATCTCGGCGCTCAGGTCGGCGCGTCGGGTGCGACCTGGCTCGACCGGCAGGCCATCGCCCGAGATCCGATTGCGCTTTCCGACAGCGGCTTCGGCGCCGAGGTCCGTCAGGCTCTGGATGACCGCGCGGAACATCTGATCGGCGAGGGCTATGCCGAACGACAGGGCGGACGCGTGGTCTTTGCGCGCCGGCTGCTCAGCACGCTGCGCAGGCGCGAACTCGACAGCCTTGCCGAGAAGCTCGCAGGTGAGACCGGCATGTCCTTCGAGCGTGCCGCCAGCGGCGAATATGTCGCCGGTTCTTATCGCCAGCGCTTCGCGCTCGCCTCCGGCCGTTTTGCCATGATCGAGGGTCCCGGACCCGACGGAGGCCTCGGCTTCCAGCTCGTGCCCTGGTCGCCCTCTTTGGAAAAGCAGATCGGCCGTCACGTCTCCGGCGTTGCCCGCGACGATGGCGGTGTCGATTGGGACTTCGGGCGAAAGCGCAGCCTCGGCCTCTGACCTCAACCGGAAAGGATCTCCGCCCATGTCCGCCACCAAAATCCTCTGGGGACAGATATCCATCGTCTTCCTGATCATCCTCGCCACCACCTGGGGCGCGACGCAATATGTTGCCTGGAGCCTCGGCTATCAGGCGCAACTCGGGCCGCCCTGGTTCGAGCTGTTCGGCGTGCCGGTCTATTATCCGCCCGCGATCTTCTGGTGGTGGTATTTCTACGAAGCCTATGCGCCGCCGATCTTTGCCAAGGGCGGGATCATCGCGGCCTCGGGCGGCTTCATCGCCATCGCGGTCGCCATAGGCATGTCGGTCTGGCGGGCGCGCGAGGCGAAGGGCGTCGCCACCTATGGCTCGGCGCGATGGGCCTCAAAGCCCGAGGTGAAGGCTGCGGGCCTGCTCGATCCCGATGGTGTGGTCCTCGGCCGATATGACCGCGAGTATCTGCGGCACGACGGTCCCGAGCATGTGCTGTGTTTCGCGCCGACCCGTTCGGGCAAGGGCGTCGGCCTGGTGGTGCCGACGCTGTTGACCTGGCCGGGGTCCGCCATCGTCCACGACATCAAGGGCGAGAACTGGCAACTTACTGCGGGGTTTCGTTCACACCACGGCCGGGTGCTGCTCTTCGATCCGACCAACCCGAAATCCTCGGCCTATAATCCCCTGCTTGAGGTGCGTCGCGGAGAGTGGGAAGTGCGGGACGTGCAGAACATCGCCGATATCCTCGTCGATCCCGAAGGCAGCCTCGACAAGCGCAACCATTGGGAAAAGACCTCCCATTCACTCCTTGTCGGCGCGATCCTGCATGTTCTCTATGCCGAACCCGACAAGACGCTGGCTGGCGTGGCCAGGTTCCTGTCGGATCCCAAGCGTCCGGTGGACTCCACCCTGCGCGCCATGATGACAACCGCGCATCTGGGTGAGGCGGGTCCGCATCCGGTCGTGGCCAGTGCGGCGCGCGAGCTGCGCAACAAGTCCGAGAACGAGCGATCGGGCGTGTTGTCGACGGCGATGTCGTTTCTGGGCCTCTATCGCGATCCCGTCGTGGCCGAGGTCACGCGCCGCTCCGACTGGCGGATCAGCGATATTGTGGCCGGTGATCAGCCAACCACGCTCTATCTCGTGGTGCCGCCATCCGACATCAACCGAACCAAGCCCCTGATGCGTTTGCTGCTGAACCAGGTCGGCCGTCGCCTGACCGAGGATCTGCAGGCGAATGCCGGGCGGCATCGGCTGCTCTTGATGCTCGACGAGTTTCCGGCGCTCGGGCGACTGGACTTCTTCGAGACGGCGCTGGCGTTCATGGCCGGCTACGGCCTCAAGAGCTTCCTGATCGCGCAGTCGCTGAACCAGATCGAGAAGGCCTATGGGCCGAACAACTCGATCCTCGACAACTGCCATGTCCGCGTGAGTTTCGCCACGAACGACGAACGCACCGCCAAGCGCGTATCCGACGCCCTCGGCACCGCCACCGAGATGAAGGCGATGAAGAACTATGCCGGGCACCGGCTGTCCCCCTGGCTCGGGCATCTCATGGTGTCGCGTTCGGAAACCGCGCGGCAATTGCTGACGCCAGGCGAGATCATGCAGCTTCCGCCGCACGAAGAGATCGTCATGGTGGCGGGCATCCCGCCGATCCGGGCGACGAAAGCGCGCTATTACGAGGATGCCCGGTTTCGGGAGCGCGTGCTGTCTCCACCTGACTTGATGCGCCCCGGAGAACCCCGCCCCGACGACTGGACCACGCTTCCGATCCCGGCGCGACCTGGGCCTGCCGAGGATGATGAGGACCGCATGGGGGATGATGAAGATCCGACCGAATCCGAACGCCGGTTGCAGCCCGAACTCAGCCGCGTAAAGCCGGTCGAGAAGAAAAAGCCGGTCGAGAACGAGTTCGACTTCGACCCGCCCGATGATGTCGACGAGGAGGCTGTCCAGAACCGGCGGATGACCCGGCAGGTGCAGGGGATCGCCCGGCAGGTCGCCATGGACCCGAACGACGGCATGGATTTGTAGGACCATGACGCAACGCAAGAAGAAGGCGAAGGTCACGATCTATCTCGACCCAGACGTCACCGAGGCGCTGGCTGACTTCGCCGCGCGCCGGGATCGCTCGCAGTCCATGATCGCCGAAGCCGCCATTGCATCATTCCTTTCACCGGACGATGCCGAGCGACGTGAGGCGATCATCGCCAAGCGTCTCGACCAGATCGACCGTCGCATTACGCGGGTGGAACGTGATGTCGGCATCGCCGTCGAGAGCCTGGCGGTGTTCATCCGCTTCTGGCTGATGACGACGCCAGCCCTGCCCGAGCCGGCGGCGAAGGCGGCCAAGGCCAAATCTGCCGAGCGATATGAGGCATTCATCACGGCACTCGGTCGGCGCCTCGCTCAGGGGCCGAAGCTGCGGCAGGAGATCTCGGAGGACGTAGCGGGATCGGATAGCTGACTTGGTGCATATAGTCATGAAGTCAGCCGCAGGCACATGTCGAAGATGAACTTCCTCCATAGGTTTGATGCCGCAAACAATGGACATTCCCGTGACCAGTGCCTATCTTGCCTAAATGTTCTCGCGCCTCCTCGCCATGCTTGCCGTACTCGCGATCGCCGTCATGACGACGGTGACTGCTGGGCATGCGGCGCGTCAGGGCGCGGATCCGGATCACACCATGCATGTCAGCAACACGATGCAGGTCGATGCCGGTCATACAGAATCCTGCGACGGTGGACGGCACTGCGGATCAGGTGACGTCGCGAGCTGTGAGATACTTTGCGCCGGTGTATCGGTCTTCCTGACCTCGCTCAGCGAAGGGTCTGGCAGCAATTTTGCGCATGTGAGCCATGACTTGTCGGCTGCTGAAAATGTCGCCAGTCGGGTACCTGGACTGAACGAGCGTCCTCCCAAGCTCCGTCTCCTCTGATCGCGCGTCCGGGCTCGGGCCCGCGGCGTCCTGTCGGTGTTGATGAACGGGACCAGCTGTCCCGAGGAGACGACCATGAATACTCTTTCACGACGCGGCTTTCTTACCGCTGGCGAAGCCATGTCGGGCTATGCGCAGCTCCCTCGCATCGCGACAGCGCAGGGTGCTGCCTCGCTCTCAGGCGCGAGGCGCGACACGGTCTATGTGCCACCGATGTCGATGGTCGATGTCGCGCTCCACGCCAGCGAGGCGGCGCGCTGGATGCTGCATTGCCACCACATGCCGCATCTCGAAACCGGCAAGATGACCGAATCCGCAGCCAGCGCATAGTCGGGCGATGACCGAGGACAAGACGCCGAGGAGGCGTAAAAATGACCAGCAAGACTGAACACGATCATCAGCACCACGATCATTCGGCCCACGGCCATGCGCAGGGGCACGCGGCTGCGGCACCGGACAGTGCCCACAAGGTCAAGGACCCGGTCTGCGGCATGATGGTCGACCCGCATACGACCGCGCACAAGGCCGAACATGCGGGGCGACCCTATTACTTCTGCTCGGCAAGCTGTCACGAGAAATTCCTGGCCGATCCGGAACGCTATCTCGACCCCGCCGCCGCGACGGAAAGGGCCGAGCCGGTGCCGGAAGGCACGATCTACACCTGTCCGATGCACCCCGAGGTCCGGCAGGTCGGCCCGGGGTCATGCCCGATCTGCGGCATGGCGCTGGAGCCGGTGCTGGTCAGCCTCGATGCCGGGCCGAACGAGGAACTGATCGACATGACGCGCCGGTTCTGGATCGGGCTGGTGCTGACGCTGCCGGTGTTCGTGCTGGAGATGGGCGGCCACCTTCTCAGTCTGGACCACCTCATCAGCCAGCGGACGTCGAACTGGATCCAGATGTTGCTGGCGACGCCAGTGGTGCTGTGGGCGGGCTGGCCATTCTTCCAGCGTGGCTGGCAGTCGCTGGTCAACCGCAGCCTCAACATGTTCACGCTGATCGCGATGGGCACCGGGGCGGCCTGGGTCTACAGCATGGTGGCGACACTTGCGCCCGGCATCTTCCCAGATGCGTTCCGGCAAGCCGACGGCTCGGTCGCGGTCTATTTCGAGGCGGCGGCGGTCATCACCGTCCTTGTCCTGCTCGGGCAGGTGCTGGAATTGCGTGCGCGCGAAAGCACCAGCGGCGCGATCCGGGCGCTCTTGGACCTTGCCCCCAAGACGGCACGGATCATTCGTGACGATGGCACCGAGGAGGAGGTGCAGCTCGATGCAGTTCATGTCGGCGACCGGTTGCGGGTCCGGCCCGGCGAGAAGGTGCCCGTCGATGGCGAGGTGCTGGAAGGACGCAGCGCTGTCGACGAGTCGATGGTGACAGGTGAGTCGATGCCGGTCACCAAGGAGGTCGGCGCCACCGCCATCGGCGGCACCATGAACCAGTCCGGCGCGCTGGTGATCGAGGCGAAGAAGGTCGGTCGCGACACCATGCTGTCGCAGATCGTCCAGCTTGTTGCCGAGGCGCAGCGGAGCCGTGCCCCGATCCAGCGCCTGGCGGATCAGGTCTCGGGCTGGTTCGTGCCGGCGGTGATCGTGGTCGCGGTTCTCGCCTTCGTCGCCTGGTCGATCTGGGGACCGGAGCCGCGCTTCTCCTTCGGTCTGATCGCCGCCGTGTCGGTCCTGATCATTGCCTGTCCCTGCGCGCTGGGGCTGGCGACGCCGATGTCGATCATGGTCGGCGTCGGCCGTGGCGCACAGGCGGGCGTGCTGATCAAGAACGCCGAGGCGCTGGAGCATATGGAGAAGATCGACACCATCATCGTCGACAAGACCGGGACACTGACGGAAGGGCGCCCCGCCGTCACCGCCATCGTGCCGGCGCCGGGGTTCACCGAGGAAGAGGCGCTGCGGCTTGCCGCCAGCGTCGAGCGAGCCAGCGAGCATCCGCTGGCGCTGGCCATCGTGCGCGCCGCAGAGGAACGCGGTATCGCGACCGCACCGGTTGCGGATTTCGACTCGCCCACCGGCAAGGGCGCCTATGGCACGGTCGAGGGCAAGCGCATCCCCCTGGGCAACGCCAAATTCCTTGCCGAACAGGGCGTCGATGTCGCGCCGCTGGCCGACAAGGCCGACCGGCTGCGCGAGGATGGGGCGACCGCGATCTTCATGGGCGTGGACGACCGCGTCGCCGCGATCTTCGCCATCGCCGATCCGGTCAAGCCGTCGACGCCCGAGGCGCTGGCCGCGCTGAAGGCGCAGGGCATCCGCGTGGTGATGCTGACCGGCGACAACTGGACCACCGCGAAGGCCGTCGCCCGCCAGCTTGGCATTGACGAGGTCGAGGCCGAGGTGCTGCCAGATCAGAAAAGCGCGGTCGTGCAGCGGCACAAGGCGGCGGGCGAGGTGGTGGCGATGGCGGGCGATGGCGTCAACGACGCGCCGGCTTTGGCTGCCGCCGATGTCGGCATCGCCATGGGCACCGGCACCGATGTGGCGATGGAAAGCGCCGGCGTCACCCTGCTGAAGGGTGATTTGACCGGCATCGTCCGGGCGCGCAAGCTCTCGGAAGCGGTCATGGGCAATATCCGCCAGAACCTGTTCTTCGCCTTCATCTACAACGCATTGGGTGTGCCGGTCGCCGCCGGGGTGCTGTATCCGTTCTTCGGCATCCTGCTGTCGCCGATCATCGCTGCGGCGGCCATGGCGCTGTCCTCGGTCAGCGTGATCGCCAATGCAGCAAGGCTGCGGAGGGTGAAGCTGTGATGTTGGCGGAGCCATCAGCCGGCCCGCACGGGCGCCGGCTCACCCCTTTCCTGCGTCGCGCCCGGACCCTGACGGCGAGACAATCCAATCCATGCAACGAGGTTTGACGATGAGAGACAATCGCAGCATCAGCCGACGCGCCATTCTTGCCGCTGCCGGCGCACTTCCCCTGCTGATGGCGACGGCAAGCTGGGGGCAGGCAGAGCCCCTGCCACTGGTGAACGTCACCAAGGATCCGTCCTGCGGCTGCTGCGACGGCTGGGCCGCGCATCTCAAAGCCGCAGGCTTCCCGGTGCGGGTGGTGGAATCCGCCGATATGGGCAGCCTCAAGCAGCGGCTCGGCGTGCCGGAGGACCTGGCGTCCTGCCACACCGCCGACGTGGGCGGCTATGTGATCGAGGGCCATGTGCCCGCCGCCGCGATCCGCCGCCTTCTGGCCGAGCGGCCCGAGGCCAAGGGGCTGGCCGTTCCCGGCATGCCCGCCGGCTCGCCCGGCATGGATTTCCTGGGTGTCGCGCCGGAGCCGTATGAAGCGTTCCTGTTCGGCCCGACCACGCGGAGCTTTGGCCGCTTCCTCGGCCCGCGGGAAATCTGACACGGGGCTGCCGACATGACCGCCCGGCTTGCGAATGACCCGAAACAGCACCCGGCCGAGGCGGCTTGCCTCCGCCAGTGGGAAGGTGGCGCATGACCGGGCGGACGCGAGCTGTTTCCCGGGCAGGATACGGACGCTTGCGCCGGTTTGCGGTCGGCATCCTGCTGCTGGCCATCGGCGCCGTGGTCATGCAAGCTCCGGCACATGCCAGCCCCGCCGGTCACGCCGTCCACCAGCAACAGGCTGCCGGCACGGCAAGCCACTGCGTCGGCCATCACCTGTCGGACGACCTTGGCGCGGATCCAGCTACTGGCTGCGTGAAAGCCGACGGTAGCCCAGATCTGGCGGGTTGCTGCCAGACCTGTCTGACTGCCGCGGTTCTCGTCGCGCCGCCGGAGTTCGGTCCGCCCGTGAGTGGCGAGGTTTTCACGGTTGTGCGTCCTGATCCCCACGACCGATCACCCGAAGGCATCCTGAGGCCGCCGCGTCGTGGCGCTGCGTGATGCGCCGGGATCGCCGCGAGATGTCTGCAGCCGATCCGGCGCCAGTCCGAAAGACCGCATGAACAGATGGAGATGCGCGCCCGTAAGCCCGGGCCGGCGCTCCAGAACCAAAGGATGAATACAATGAACCGAACCGCAATCGCCCTTGCTGTCAGCCTGCTGGCAGGCTTGCCAGGGGCTGCCCTCGCCCAGGCCGGGCATGACGCCCATCACCCGGTAACGCCGCCTGCGCAGGCCGAGCAGGCGCCCGCGCCAACGCCGCCTGCGGGCCAGATGCCCGCCATGCAAGGGATGATGCCCGAACAGTGCCGGGCCATGATGCAGGCCATGACTCCTGAATGCGCGGGCGCGATGCAGCAGATGATGCAGGGCGGGATGATGCAGGGGGTGACAGGCGCGCCGAACGCCGGGGTCGCCCCGGCGAACGAAAGCCGTCCAGACTTCACGCGGGCCTATGTCGAGGCGATGGACGCGATGCACGTGCCGATGATGGACGGCGTCATGGCCGACGATCCGGATGTCGCCTTCGTCCGCGGCATGATCCCGCATCATCAGGGCGCGATCGACATGGCCAGGATCGTCCAGCAATACGGCGACGATCCGCAAACGAAAGAATGGGCTACCCAGATCATCGAAGCGCAGGAACGCGAGATCGCTGAAATGCAGGCGTGGCTGGCGACGAACGCCGGCGATGCACAGGCCGCCCTCGCCCGGACCGGCGGGACCGTCTGGTCCGCCAATGAAGGCGGCAACTCCATCAGCGCCATCGATCTCGGCACCGGAGCGGTCCAGACCGTTTCCATCCCGGTCGCACCGCACAACGTCGATCTGACGCCCGACGGCAAGCTGCTGCTGGCGGTCGGTGATCCCGCCGCCGAGGCGGATCACGGGTCCGGCGGACACGGTCACGGCGCGGAAGGCGCCGCCGAGGGTCAGCTGGTCATCCTCGATCCGCAGAACTTGTCGACGCCCAAGGCGACTGTTGCAGTGGGCTCGCACCCGGCCCATGTGGTCGCCGACCGGCTGGGCCGCGCTTTTGTCTCGCTGGCTGGCGGCGACGGGATCGCCGTGGTCGACCTCGCAAGGGCTGAGGTCATCGGGCGCATCCCGACGGGCGATTATCCGCACGGCCTGCGGCTAAGCCCGGACGAGACGCAGCTTTATGTCGCCAATGTCGAAGACGGGTCCGTGTCCGTGATCGACACGCAGGCACTTTCCGAGGTTGCGCGCATTCCGGTCGGGTCCGCGCCCGTGCAGGTCGCGTTCACCCCTGCGGGCGATCGGGTCTATGTCTCGCTTCGCGACGAGAACCGCGTCGCTGTGATCGACACCGCATCCCGCGAGGTCACGCGCAGGATCCACGTCGGCCCGAACCCGATTCAGACGTTCGTGACCCCGGATGGGGCCTATGTCTATGTCGCCGACCAAGGCACCGAGGCCGCGCCGAACGATACCGTGTCGGTGATCGGCACCGCGACCGGTCAGGTGGTGAAGACCCTCACCACCGGCGGCGGCGCTCATGGCGTGTCGGCATCGGCCGATGGGGCGTTGGTGTTCGTGACCAACATTGCCGACGATACGGTGTCGATTATCGACGTGAGGAGACAGGAAGTAGTCAAGACAGTGCCGGTCGGCGATCGCCCGAATGGCATCGTCTACGGTAGCGGAAGCCGATAGTTGGTAGGTGCCGGAGCGCATGCGCTCCGGCACCCAATCTAGAGAACGTTGTTGACTTATTATGGATGTCAATCAATGACTTGGCAGCGCTATTGTCAGTGCGGCCGCGGAGATAGTGTGGATTTGATCCTCCTAAAGGAGGCCCTCTCCAAAATGGATGCCCCCTGTCAAATGTTTGGCATCCACGCTGAAGCCTTCAGTTGGACGCAAGTCAGCGCACAAATCCCGCTTCTGGCGTCGAGGCGACCACATTCATGGGTGCGAAAGATTCTAAAAAGCAGTCCTATCTCTCAGTCCGATCGATCAGCCGCAGGTCTGCCAGTGCCCGCTGACCAAGTGACTGATGAGGCTCACCGCCGTTTTCCTGTATTTGCACGCCACGCTACTACGATGGTCGAAACTTGTTGAAAAGGCGCGCTTTGGGTCTCCTTTAGTTATCCCCATCCGGGGATCATCTCTCGCCTCCCCGGTGGAACGGGGACGAGATGGCAGGCATCAACCACAAACAGGCAACGGTGGACCGCGGCGCGCGCATGCTCCGGACGGCGCTCGGGCCTGCCATCTCAACCCTGCTGCAAGACCCGTCCGTCGTCGAGGTCATGCTGAACCCCGACGGCCGGATCTGGGTGGACCGGCTGTCCGAAGGATTGGCCGACACCGGCGAGACGCTATCCGCCGCCGATGGCGAGCGCATCGTGCGCCTGGTTGCTCATCATGTCGGCGTCGAAGTCCACACCCGTAGCCCACGCGTGTCGGCAGAACTGCCCGAGACCGGCGAGCGCTTTGAGGGCTTG
>NZ_JAVKPH010000019.1:47384-72887 GCF_031432425.1 Ruixingdingia sedimenti
GCCCAACCTCGTCGCCATGCGGACCAAGGATGGCGTTGCCACTCTGTCCGATCTGGTCCGTTCCTCGCTGCGCCTGCGTCCCGACCGCATTCCGATCGGTGAGGTGCGCGGCGCCGAGGCGCTCGATCTCCTCAAAGCCTGGGGAACCGGCCATCCGGGCGGCATCGGCACCATTCACGCCGGTTCCGGCATTGGCGCGCTGCGCCGCCTCGAACAACTGATCCAGGAAGCTGTCGTTACCGTCCCGCGCTCCATGATCGCCGAAACCATCGACCTCGTGGCTGTCCTCGCCGGTCGCGGTTCCGCACGGCGGCTTGTTGAACTCGCCCGCGTCGAAGGTCTCAGACCCGACGGCGACTACCGGATTTTCCCCGCCTTTTCAGAACCCGACACCACTCGCAACACTGGAGACCCTGCATGATCCGTCGTGCCTTCCGCATCCGTCACCATATCGCAACCGCCTCGGCCGTCGCCTGGATGAGCCTGATGACGTCCCCGGCCTTTGCCTCCGGCTCCTCGATGCCCTGGGAAGCGCCGCTGCAATCCATCCTCGAATCCGTCGAAGGTCCGGTGGCGAAAATCGTGGCGGTGATCATCATCATCGTCACCGGCCTGACGTTGGCTTTCGGCGATACGGGTGGAGGCTTCCGGCGGCTGATCCAGATCGTCTTCGGCATCTCCATCGCCTTCGCGGCCTCCAGCTTCTTCCTGTCGTTCTTCAGCTTCGGCGGCGGGGCGCTGGTCTGATGGCGGTGAGTTTCGAGGCCCTCGATACCGTGCCCGGCTTCGCGGTGCCGGTTCACCGCGCCCTGACCGAGCCGATCCTGCTCGGCGGTGCTCCACGCTCTGTCGCGATCCTGAACGGCACGCTGGCCGGGGCAGTCGGCCTCGGTCTCCAGCTCTGGCTCGCGGGCATCCTGATCTGGGCGGTTGGTCACATCGCCGCCGTCTGGGCCGCCAAGCGCGATCCGCTCTTCGTCGAGGTCGCGCGCCGCCATTTGCGCATCCCCGGCTATCTCTCGGTGTGAGGTTTGATCCATGATGAATCTCGCAGAATACCGCCGCACCGCATCCCGCCTGGCCGATTATCTTCCTTGGGTCGCCCTGGTCGGGGAGGGCGTTGTCCTCAACAAGGATGGTTCCTTCCAGAGGACGGCGAAGTTTCGCGGGCCGGATCTGGATTCCGCCGTCGCGGCCGAACTGGTCGCGGTCGCCGGGCGGCTGAACAACGCCTTCCGCCGTCTCGGCTCTGGCTGGGCCATTTTCGTGGAAGCGCAGCGTTCGGAGGCCGCAACCTATCCTGCGGACCGCTTCCCCGATCCCGCCTCGGCATTGGTCGATGCCGAGCGCAAGGCCGATTTCGAGGAAGAGGGCAGCCATTTCGTCTCCGGTTACTTCCTGACCTTCCTCTGGCTCCCGCCCGCCGAAGACGCCGCACGATCGGAGTCCTGGCTTTACGAGGGCCGCGAGACCTCGGGCGTGAACCCGTGGGAGCTGGTGCGCGGCTTCATCGACCGCACCGACCGCGTGCTGGCGCTGCTCGACGGCTTCATGCCGGAATGTAGCTGGCTCGATGACGCCGGCACGCTGACTTACCTCCATTCCACCATCTCGACCAATCGGCATCGCGTCCGCGTGCCGGAAGTGCCGATGTATCTCGACGCTCTGCTGGCCGATCAGCCGCTGACCGGCGGGCTGGAGCCGCGCCTGGGCACTCAGCATCTCCGGGTGCTGACGATCACCGGCTTTCCCGGCACGACCACCCCCGGCCTGCTTGACGAGATGAACCGGCTGGCCTTCCCCTACCGCTGGTCCACCCGCGCCATCCTCATGGACAAGACCGACGCCACCAGGCTGCTAACGAAGATCAGGCGGCAATGGTTCGCCAAGCGCAAGAGCATCGCGGCGATCATCAAGGAGGTGATGACCAACGAGCAATCCGCGCTCGTGGACACCGATGCCGCGAACAAGGCCGCCGACGCGGATATGGCCTTGCAGGAACTCGGCGCCGACATGGCCGGCATGGCCTATGTCACCGCGACCGTCACCGTCTGGGACGAGGACGCCCGCCGCGCCGACGAAAAGCTGCGCCTGGTCGAGAAGATCATCCAGTCCCGCGATTTCAGCGTCATGGTCGAGACGGTCAATGCCGTCGACGCCTGGCTCGGCAGCCTGCCCGGACATGCCTATGCCAATGTCCGCCAACCGCCGGTTTCGACGCTCAACCTTGCCCACATGGTTCCCTCAAGCGCCGTGTGGGCGGGGCCGGAACGGGACGATCACTTCGGCGCGCCCCCGCTGCTTTACGGCAGAACCGAAGGATCGACCCCGTTCCGGCTGTCCCTTCATGTCGGCGACGTAGGCCATACCCTTGTCGTCGGACCGACCGGCGCCGGCAAGTCGGTGCTGCTGGCGCTGATGGCCTTGCAGTTCCGTCGGTACGCGCGCTCACAGGTCTTCGCCTTCGATTTCGGCGGCTCCATCCGCGCCTGCGCACTCGCGATGCAGGGTGACTGGCATGATCTCGGGGGTGAATTGACCGACGCTTCCGAGACGTCCGTTTCGCTGCAACCGCTGGCCCGCATCCACGAAACTGCCGAGCGCGCCCGGGCGGCCGACTGGATCGTGGCAATCCTGATGCGCGAGAGCATCCAGATCACGCCCGAGGTGAAGGAACATCTCTGGACGGCACTGACCTCGCTCGCCTCCGCCCCGGTCGGGGAACGCACCATCACCGGCCTCGCCGTGCTGCTGCAATCCAATGATCTGAAACAGGCGCTGCGCTCCTATTGCATCGGCGGTCCCTATGGCCGGCTGCTCGATGCGGAAGCCGAACATCTCGGTTCGTCGGATGTGCAGGCGTTCGAGATCGAGGGACTGGTCGGCACCGGCGCGGCGCCCGCCGTCCTGTCCTATCTGTTCCACCGCATCGGCGACCGCCTGGACGGCCGACCGACGTTGCTGATCATCGATGAAGGCTGGCTTGCGCTGGACGACGAGGGGTTTGCCGGCCAGCTCAGGGAGTGGTTGAAAACGCTCCGCAAAAAGAATGCCAGCGTCGTCTTCGCCACGCAAAGCCTGTCCGACATCGACGGCAGCACCATCGCACCGGCGATCATCGAAAGCTGCCCGACCCGGCTCTTGCTGCCGAACGAGCGCGCCATCGAGCCGCAAATCACGGCCATCTATCGCCGCTTCGGCTTGAACGACCGTCAGATCGAGATTTTGGCGCGGGCCGCGCCCAAGCGGGACTATTACTGCCAAAGCCGTAGGGGCAATCGCCTGTTCGAGTTGGGCCTGTCCGAGGTCGGCCTGGCGCTCTGCGCCGCATCCGCCAAATCCGATCAGGCGCTGATCGCCGACACCCTCGCCGAGCATGGCCGCGATGGCTTCCTCGACGCCTGGCTCAGAGTGCGGGGCGTCGAATGGGCCGCCGATCTCATCCCGGATCTCACCAATCTCGCGACCGACAGCGAAGACCTGTCGCCCGTCGCCTTCGCCGACGACGAATTCGAGTTCACCCTGGAAGAAGAGGAGATCATCCCATGACGCGCAGAATGCCCCGGAACACGCGCATGGCCAGGGCCTCGGCTCTGGCCCTTGCGCTCGCCGCACCGCTGGCACTGGCGCCGGTCTTCACGACACCGGCGCACGCCTTCTTCGGCGGGTTCGGCCGGATCGTCTATGATCCGACCAACCACGCCGAGAACCTGCTGACCGCCGCCCGCACGCTGGAGCAGATCAACAACCAGATCACCTCGCTCCAGAACGAAGCGCAGATGCTGATCAACCAGGCCCGCAACCTTGCGAGCCTGCCCCACAGCTCGCTTCAGGCGCTTCAGCAGAACGTCCAGCGCACCCAGCAGCTTCTCGGGGAGGCCCAGAACATCGCCTTCGACGTGCAGAACATCGACCAGATGTTCCAGCAGGACTACGGCAATCTGTCCCTGACCGCGACCGACCAGCAGCTCATAGCGGATGCCCGGTCGCGCTGGGAGAATACCGTCGGTGGTCTTCAGGATGCGATGCGGGTGCAGGCCGGCGTCGTCGGGAATATCGACAGCAACCGCGCCGAGATGTCCGCGCTCGTCGGCGAAAGCCAGGGCGCGACCGGGGCGCTGCAAGCTACGCAGGCCGGCAACCAGCTTCTCGCCCTCCAGTCGCAGCAGCTTTCCGACCTGATCGCGGTCATATCGGCCAATGGCCGGGCCGAGGCCCTCATGGAGGCCGAACGCGCGACCGCCGCCGAGCAGGGCCGCATCCAGCGCGAGCGGTTCCTCACCCCGGGTTCGGGCTACCAGCCCGGCAACGCGCAGATGTTCAACTGAGCCGGGGAGGGCAGATCATGGAAGGGAAGGTGCTGGCCCGGATCGCGGCCATCGTGCTCGTCGCCGTCGCGATCACCGCGGCGATCATCGAGATGACCCGCGAGGAAGCCACCACGCCAGCACCTTCCGCTCCTTCACTTGCGCGGCAGGTCGATCCCCTGCGCGAAGGGCAGCGCCGCTGTCAGGAGATGGGCGAAGCGGCAGCCAATGATGTCGAATGCCTGGGCGTCTGGGCCGAGACCCGCGACCGCTTCCTCGGCCGGGCGCCCGCGCAGTCTGCGCCTGGTCTGGATGGGGGGCAGTAGTCATGGGCGGAACGGGGGTCATCGACAACTTTCTTGGCATCTTCACCAGCTACATCGACTCGGGCTTCGGACTGCTCGGCGGTGAGGTGGCCTTTATCGCCACAACGCTGATCGTCATCGACGTCACGCTCGCCGCCCTGTTCTGGGCCTGGGGCGCCGACGACGACATCATCGCGCGCCTGGTGAAGAAAACGATCTTCGTCGGTGTCTTCGCCTACATCATCTCGAACTGGAACAACCTCTCCCGCATCGTCTTCGAGAGTTTTGCGGGCCTCGGCCTCATGGCCTCCGGCACCGGGTTTTCCGCCGCCGATCTCCTGTGCCCCGGTCGCGTCGCCCAGATCGGCCTCGATGCCGGGCGCCCGCTTCTCGAATCCATTTCTGACCTCATGGGCTGGATCGCCGTCTTCGAGAACCTGGTGCAGATCCTTTGCCTGTTCTTCGCCTGGGCGCTCGTGATTTTGGCGTTCTTCATTCTGGCGATCCAGCTCTTCGTCACCTTGATCGAGTTCAAACTGACGACGCTTGCGGGCTTCGTGCTGATCCCCTTCGGCCTGTTCGGCAAGACCGCTTTCATGGCCGAACGGGTGCTGGGCAATGTCGTCTCCAGCGGCATCAAGGTGCTGGTATTGGCCGTCATCATCGGCATCGGCTCGACGCTCTTCGGCCAGTTTACCGCCGGCTTCGGCGGCGTTGCCCCAACCGTGGACGACGCCATGGCCATTGTGCTGGCAGCCTTGTCGTTGCTCGGTCTCGGTATATTCGGCCCCGGCATCGCCACCGGCCTCGTCTCCGGCGGCCCGCAACTCAGCGCTGGCGCCGCCATCGGGACCGGCTTGGCTGTCGGCGGTGCAGCAATCGCTGCCGGTGGCGCGACCATGCTCGCCGCGCGCGGCGGCGGTGCCGCACTCTCGGGCGGTGCTGCGCTTGCGCGCGGTGGCGCCTCGGCCGCCGGTGCGGCCTCGTCGGCCTATTCCCTCGGCTCCATGGGCGACTCCGGCGCGGCCGGGGTCGCCTCCGGGCTTGGCGGTGTGGCGCGCGCCGCAGGCTCGGCTGCCATCTCGCCTTTGAAGCGAGCAGCCTCCCGTGCCGCCGACAGCGTGAAATCCAGCTATTCGGATGGCGCAAGAGCCGGGTTCGCGGCCTCCGGCGGCAGCTCTTCCATGGGCACGGTCGGGGGCGCCCCATCGCCTGATCCATCAACCCCCTCAGCCTCTGATGGTCCGCCGGCCTGGGCGCAGAAAATGCGCCGCGGCCGGTCAATGAGCCACGGCGTCACCGCTGCCGCTCATGCCGTCAGATCCGGTGACAGCCACGGTGGCGGCTCCTCCGTCAGCCTTTCCGAAAGTGACCGCACATGAACATCTTTAAACGACCGACGACCCATTACGGCAAGGTGCCGGAACCGGAAACGCCCTATCAACGTGCCGCGCAGGTTTGGGATGAGCGCATCGGTTCAGCCAGGGTCCAGGCAAGAAATTGGCGTACCATGGCGTTCGGCTCGCTGATCCTCTCGCTCGGGTTCGCCGGGGCGCTTGTCTGGCAATCGGCGCGCGGAACCATCGTGCCCTGGGTCGTTCAGGTGGACAATCTCGGCCAGGCGCAAGCCGTCGCGCCGGCATCGGCCGATTATCGACCGACCGATCCGCAGATCGCCTTTCACCTTGGCCGCTTCATCGAACAGGTGCGCGCGCTCCCGGCCGACGCCATCGTCGTCCGCCAGAACTGGCTCAGGGCCTACGAGTTCACCACCGACCGAGGCGCGGCTGCGCTGAACGACTACGCCCGCTCCAATGATCCTTTCTCGCGCGTCGGCCGACAGCAGGTCGCCGTCGAAGTGTCGAGCATCATCCGGGCGTCGCCGGACAGCTTCCGTGTGGCCTGGTCTGAGCGGCACTATGAGAACGGCCAGCTCTCCACCACCGAGCGATGGACCGCGATCCTGACCATCGTGATCCAGCCCCCACGCGACGCCGAGCGGCTGCGCGCCAATCCCCTCGGAATCTATGTCAACGCGATCAACTGGTCGCGGGAGATGAGCCAATGACCCGCACGACTTTCCGCAAAGCCGGGTTTCCGGGTTTCCGTAAACCCGCCTGCGCGGCTTTGCTGCTTTCCGCCATGCTGGCCGGCTGCGCGACCAACCGGACGCCGCAGTTCAGCTACGACGCCGATGTGCCGCCCTTGCCAACCGTGCAGGCGGCTGCGACCGACATAACGCCCCGGCCGCTGCATGTCCCGCCCGCCTGGACAGTGGCGCGGGGTGGCGAGGCTGCCGGCACGGCGACGGCCCGCGTCGAGAACGCCAATGCCGCTGCCCGCGTCGAGCCGCGCCGCGAAGGCTACTACAACGCGATCCAGATTTATCCGTGGTCGGCAGGTGCGCTCTATCAGGTCTATGCCGCAGTCGGGCAGATCACCACCATCGCGCTGGAACCGGGCGAGAGCCTGACCGGCGCGGGGCCGATTGCCGCCGGCGATACCGCCCGCTGGATCATCGGTGACACCGAGAGCGGCAGCGGCCCGACCCGCCGCGTGCATGTGCTGGTGAAGCCGACCCGGCCGGACATCTCGACCAACCTCGTCATCACTACCGACCGCCGGATCTACATGATCGAACTGCGCGCGCGGGAGGCGCTCTACATGCCCGCCGTCGCATGGGCCTATCCAGCACCACCGCCGGGAAGCCGCGCCACCACGCCCTCTGCCCCCGCCATCCCGGCCGAGGCTGCGCGCAACTATCGTTACGGCTTGCAGGTGCAGGGCAGCAGCCCGCCATGGCGACCGGCTTCCGTCTTCGACGACGGCAGGCGTGTCTATGTCGTTTTCCCGCGCGGCATCGTTCAGGGCGAGATGCCGCCTTTGTTCGTCCTTGGATCGGACGGTGAACTGCAGATCGTCAACAGCCGTATCCACCAGAACGTCCTGATCGTGGACAGGCTGTTCGGCGCAGCGGAACTTCGCCTCGGGAGCGGCGACCGCCAGCAGGTCGTCAGGATCGTCCGCGTCGAGCAGACGCAGGCCGCAGCCCAGCCAGCCGGTGCGACCACGGGAGGATCACCTTCATGAGTGGCACCGACACCACAGCATCCATGCGGTTGCGCGCCGAGCCGCCTCGCGTCACACGTCTGTCTCGCAAGGTTCTGGCAGGCGCGGGAGCCGTCGCCCTTCTCGGCATCGGGGGCGCGCTGATCTACGCGCTCCAGACCCGCGATGCAGGGCCGGGAGGCGAAGAACTCTATTCGACCGAGAACCGCCCCACGGCGGACGGCCTCGCCGGCTTGCCGCGCGACTATACCGGCCCGGTCCTGGGGCCTGCATTGCCGGGCGACCTCGGCCGTCCGATCCTCGACGCGCAGAACCGGGGCCAGCCTGTCGTGCCACCGGCGATTACCACGCCCGCTGTTGATCCCGAGGAGCAACGTCGGCTTGCCGAGGAGGAGGCCGCGCGGTTGAGCAATGTGTTCTTCCAGTCTGGCCCGCGCACGGGAGCGCCGGCAGGGGCGGCCATGCCCGGCCTTGCCGGTCTTGGCCTCGGCGGACAGCCGGACGGGCAGAACCGGCACACGGCTTTCCTCAACGGGCCGGTGGACCGGCAGACCGTTGCGCCGGATCGCGTCACACCGCCGCACTCGCCGTGGATATTGCAGGCTGGGGCCGTTATTCCGGCCGCGCTCATCACCGGCATCCGTTCGGACCTGCCCGGCCAGATTACTGCTCAAGTGACCGAGAACGTCTATGACAGCCCGACCGGCAGCCTACTCCTGATCCCGCAGGGAACGCGGATCATCGGTCAATACGATGATGGCGTGACCTTCGGCCAGCGCAGGGTGTTGCTGGTGTGGAATCGCCTGATCCTGCCGGGCGGACGTTCCATCATCCTTGAGCGCCTGCCGGGCGCGGACGCCAGCGGTTACGCGGGCCTTGAGGATGGCGTCGATTACCATTGGTGGGATCTGATGAAGGCCGCAGGGCTGTCCACGCTGCTCGCAGTCGGCACGGAGCTGGCGACCAGCGACGAGGACCGGCTTATCCGGGCTATCCGAGACGGCGCGCAGGATACCGTCAATCAGGCGGGCCAGCAGATCGTGCAGCGCCAGTTGCAGGTCGCGCCCACGCTGACCATCCGGCCCGGCTTCCCGGTTCGCATTATCGTCACCCGCGACCTTGTGTTCGAACCCGCAGGAGGTTGACCATGACGAAACTGAAACTCGGCCCTATTGTCGAGGACAAGCCGGTCAAGGTGACGGTGGAATTGCCGGGGCCGCTTCACCGCGATCTGGCCGCCTATGCTGAGGTGCTGGCCCGCAAGAGCGACCAGCCCGTCGCCGATCCGGTCAGGTTGATCGTGCCGATGCTGGAGCGGTTCATTGCAACTGACCGGGGCTTTGCGAAGGCGCGACGTGCCGGCCCGCGCCCTGCAGGGCAGGTTTGATCGCCAATGCCTTTGCCAGGCTAAGCAGTCGTCGAAACGCTGGATTGTCATTTTTAGCGGACCACACTGCCGAGAAGGGAAGAACCTCCCCGAGGATCGGTCGATAAGCAACGCCGGGAAACTGTGCCACGGTCATGGCTTCGCTCACAAGCGTCAGCCCCCGGCCGAGCGCAACGAGCGGCACAAGGTTGTCCCGGCTGACTTGCTGCATCTGGATCTCGGGGTGCTTTCCGAGACCGGCAAGGCAGCGAACCAGATAATCGTGAATCTCCTGGCCTGGTGCGGTCTCGCTCACCATGAAAGTTTCTTCGGACAGATCACGCCAGGTCAGCCCCTCACTGCAGGTCAAGCGGTGATCGGATGGCAGAACAGCGAACACGCGCTCGGACCAAAGGAGCTGTCGTTCACAATCGGGCCACTCCCTCGTCCCGGTGACGAAGGCGACATCGAGGTTCAACTGCCGGATCGCCGAAACATGCTCGACGGGATTACCGTCGACCATCTCGATCTCGACCTTGCGGTGACGACGACCATAGGTTCCAAGCAACTCGGCCAGGAAGCCCGAGGCGATCGAGGAGTAAATACCAATCCGTAATGTCCCCTCTTCAGATCGTCCGACCACCGCGACATCGTGCGCGCCTTCACTGACACTCCTGATCACTTCACGCGCGCGAATAAGAAAGCGCTGGCCAGCATAGGTTTGCGTGACCCCCGATGTATGTCGGTGGAACAGGGATGCCCCGATATGACCCTCAAGATCGGCGATACACCGGCTGATTGCCGATTGCGACAGGCCGAGAGCCGCCCCCGCCTTGCGGAAACTGCCATGCTCGGCCGCAGCCACGAAATAACGGAGATGGCGAAGCTCGATGACATCACGTTGCCTGACCACGTCTTCCGTCATGCTGGCACCCTGCCATGCCTGGGAACGTCGAGGCCGGCGCTGCGGCTACCATAAAGGGCCAAACCAGTCATCAGAACGCCGTCCGGAACTCAAGGCCGAAGATGCCGTCCCTCATAAGCCATGGCGGCAAAGGTTGCGTCATTGCGCTGATAGCGGACATAAGCCCCGAGCGTCGTTCCGAAAGGTCGTCCTCGAAGTCGCTTACATGGCGGGCCACCCCAGACACCTTCATGCCGAACGCACCGGCCGCGAACATGGGCATAAAAAAACTCATGCTCACCCCGTCACGTTCATTGAGCGGCGAAACAGCACCAGACTGGCCGCGAAGAAGGCGGCGCCGAGACTGATCATCAGCGCAAGCTGCATCCAGACCGCCGCCAATCCGGCACCACGGAAGGCAACCGCCTTAGCGAAGGCGAGGAAGTGGCGCGAAGGCAGCAGCATGGTCAGGCGCCGCACGGCGTCGGGCTGGCTCTCGATGGCGCTGAAGCCGCCTGACAGCATGATGATGGGGATGATGGTCATCACAATCAGGAGCGCAAACTGCGCCATGGAACGCGCCAGCGTGCCAAGCAGCATCCCGATCGCCGCAGCTGCCCACAGATAGACCGCCGCGCCCATGACCAGAAGTGGCATCGACCCCGCCACAGGCACGCCGAGGATGCCCTGCACCACTACCAGCAGCGAGCCGGCAAAGGCCACCAATACGATAAGCATAACCGCCAGCACCTTGGACAGTGCCACCTCGACCGGCGAGAGCGGCATCACCATCAGATGCTCGATGGTGCCGTGCTCACGCTCGCGCAGCATTGCGGCGCCGGTCAGGACGATGGTCAGCAACGACAGCTGATTGAGCAGCGATGAAAGCGTCTTGAACCAGATCGGATTGCCGTTTGGGTTGAAGGCGCGGCGCAGTTCAAGATCCAGATCAGGTACAGGCGCGTCGGATCGGCCGGTCAGAAAGACGCGCGATTCGTCAGCTACGATATTGCGAAGGTAATCGCTGCCAAGCTGCGCCTGCGAGACGGCGGTTGCGTCCGCCAGCAACTGCGCCACCGGCGCGCGGCCCGCGATGGCGTCAGAACCGAAATCGGGCGGGAAATTCAGCGTGAACATCACGTCGCCCCGGTCCATCGCCGCCGCCGCCTGATTGGCGTTCATATAGAGGGGGGTCTGGAACCAAGGCGGCATCAGGGCACCGGCAATCTGGCGGCTGAGTGGCGAGTTGTCCTCGTCAACAATGGCAATGGAGGCATTGTGCACGGTGTCGCCCGCGCCGCGCGCCTCCATCATCACCGCGAAAAAGAACGACCACAGGATCAGCCCCACCATGACCGGATCGCCGAGAGTGCTCTTGATCTCTTTGCCGATTAGCCAGAAGATATTGAGGATGGCGCGCATCTTACCGCTCCTGCTTGCGCAGCAACAGGATGGCGATGGCGGTGAACGCTGGTCCGAACAGCGCCAGTCGCCACAGCGCATCGCCAAGGTCGGCAAGGCTCATACCCTTGGTGAAGCTGCCGACACTAACCATCATGTACCATGTGGTCGGCCATAGGTAACCGATGGTCTGTGCCGGCCCTTCAAGCGAAGAGACTGGCACCATCATGCCCGAGAACTGCATCGTTGGCATGACCGACAGAACTGCCGCAGCGAAGGCTGCCGTCACCTGTGTGCCCGCGATCATCGAGATCATCAGTCCCCAGCCGGTCGCCGCCAGCGCATAGACCAGTGTGGCCAGGACCAGCACCATTGGACTGCCTTTCAGCGGCACCCCCAGCACCACCACCACGAGCACAGTCAGAATGGCAAAGTTCATCAGCGTGATACCGACATAGACCAGTTGCTTGCCGATCAGGAACTCGGCCCTCCCGGTCGGCGTGACATAGAAATTGGTGATGGTGCCGATTTCCTTTTCCCGTGCCACGCTGACCGCCATCAGGATCGCCGGAAACAGCAAGAGCAGCATCGGTGGGATGGTCGGGCCGATGGCCGGCAAGCTCTCCATCGCCGAATTGTAGCGAAAGCGCGGCTCCATCTGCACGGCTGGCGTCACCAAGGCCGGGCCTGTCGGCAAGGTCGCTGCTGCCATCTGGTTGGCGCCGGTCACATAGCTTTCCACGGTGCCCGCGCGACTGGTGTCGGTGCCGTCGATGGTGGCGGCAATGCTGGTCCCATGGCCTGCGCGCAGGTCGGCACCGAAATCCGGTGGAATCTCGACCGCCAGTGTCAGCTCGCCGCTGGCAAGGCGCTCGCGCAGCGCGTCCACGTCGTGCAGATCGGCATGGCGGATGAACCAGCCCGAATCCTCGAAGGCTGACAGCCAGGCGCGACTTTCCGGGCTGCGGTCATGGTCCAGCACCGCGAAGGGGATGTTGCGCACGTCCTGCGAGATGCCGAAGGACATGATCAACAGCAGCACCGCCGAGCCGAGGAAGGCAAAGACCAGCCGCACCGGGTCGCGTCGCACCTGCATTGCCTCGCGCGCGGTATAGGCCAGCATCCGGCTGAGGCTGAAGCCGGTGGCATCGACAGGCGGGGCCGGCTCGCTTGCCAGCCCCTCGGCCACCGGCGCCTCGGGCGGGATGGCAGCGGAAATATAGTGGATGAAGGCCTGTTCCAGATCGGCTGTGCCGCTTTGTGCGACGATGCCCTGCGGCGTGTCAGTGATGAGGACACGGCCGGCATGCATCAGCGACATGCGGTCACAACGCAGCGCCTCATCCATGAAATGGGTCGAAATGAAAATCGTCACCCGATCCTTGCGCGACAGCTCCATCAGCAATTGCCAGAAATCATCGCGGGCCTGCGGATCCACGCCCGAGGTCGGCTCGTCCAGGATCAGGATTTCCGGCGAATGGATGACGGCAACCGCCAGCGACAGCCGTTGCCGCAAGCCCAGCGGCAAGCCGCCCGCAGGCTGGTCAAGGTAATCCGTCAGACCGAAGCGGGCGACCAGATCATCAATGCGGGTGCGCGCCAGTTCGCGGGGCAGATGGAACAGTCGCGCGTGCAGGACCAGGTTCTCGTGCACGCTGAGTTCGCCATAAAGCGAAAACGCCTGTGTCATGAAACCGACGCGGGCGCGGGCATCCATGCCCTGCTCGGCGATGGGGCGGCCGAAGATCCAGGCCTCGCCCTCGCTGGGTGGCAAGAGGCCGGTCAGCATCTTCATGGTCGTGGTCTTGCCGCAGCCGTTCGAGCCGAGAAAGCCGAAAATCTCGCCGCGTGGAATGTCGAAGCTGACGTTGTCGACAGCGGTGAAATCGCCGAAACGTCGGGTCAGGCCCCGCGCCTTGATAGCGATGTCTCCATCCGGTGAGGGAGAGGGTGTCGCGGGCGAGATCACCGGCGTATCTGCTGCGCCGTCATCCGGCCCGCCCGTGCGCCGCAGCAGGCTGACATAGGCATCCCCAACCGATACGGTGCCGGTCCGCCCCATCAGCGCCTGTGGCGAGCCTTCTGCCAGAACATGACCGTCGTTCATCGCCACCAGGTGATCGAAAAGCGCCGCTTCCTCCATATAGGCGGTCGAGACCAGCACGCTCATTTGCGGACGGTCCCTGCGAATGGCTTCGATCAGATCCCAGAACTGGCGGCGCGACAGCGGATCGACGCCGGTTGTCGGCTCGTCCAGCAACAGGAAGTCCGGGTCATGGATCAGCGCCGCGCAAAGCCCTGTCTTCTGCTTCATCCCCCCTGAGAGTTTGCCGGCGGGTCGCTCGAGAAAAGGAAACAGCCCGGTCGCCCGCGTCAGGCGCGCGATCCTTGCCGACCGATCGGCCCGGCCGAGGCCGAACAGCTTGCCGAAGAACTCCAGATTCTCGCGCACCGAAAGATCGTGGTAGAGGTTCTTGCCCAAGCCCTGCGGCATGAAGGCCAATCGGTTGCCGACCGCGTTGCGGTGGCGCGCGCTGCCCATGGCGCCACCAAGGCAGGTGATGCCGCCCTCCTGAAGGCGCTTGGCGCCAGCAACGAGCCCCATCAGCGTCGATTTGCCGACCCCGTCGGGGCCGATCAGCCCGACCATCCGCCCGGCGGGCAGGTCAAGCGAGACATCCGCAAGCGCCAGCACCTTGCCATAGCGATGCGTAACACCCTCCAGCCGGGCGACGGGTTCGGGCGTTGTCATGGCGTGTCTGCGCCGGCTGTCGCGGGCAGGTCGATCAACGGTGGCGTCAGGCCGACGGGCCAGCTTGGCAGGTGGCCATCCGGATCGGCCAACCGCACCCAGACCACGCCGCGCACGCCGGTCTTGACCTGATCTGCGCGCGCCTCGACCAGTTCAGGCGGCACCCGCACCCGGATACGAAACATCAGGTTTTCGCGCTCGGTCAGGGTCTCGACCTGTTTGGGGGTGAACTGGGCCTGCGGCGAGACGAACATCACCTGCGCCGGCATCGCGCGATCAGGCATGATGTCGGCCACGATCCGCGCCTCGTCACCGATTACCACCCTTGGTGCGTCAGCAGCGGGCAGGAAAAATTCCATATAGACATCTTCGAGACTGGCCAGCGTCAGGATATTGCCGCCGGCGCCGATGATCTCGCCCGGCTGGGCCAGCCGGTAAAGCACCCGTCCCGCTCCCTCAGCATGCAGCGTGGCATCTGCGATCCTGGCCGCGATCTCGTCGCGGGCTGCGGCCTCGGCATCGACACTGCGTTCCCGTGAACGAAGCGTTGCATGGGCCGCCGCAAGTCCGGCTTCGGCGACACTGACCTCGGTGCGCTTGATGTCCAGATTGGCTTGCGAGGTAATATCGCGGCTGGCCAACCGCTCGGTGCGGGTCGCCTCGCTCTCTGCCAGCGCCAGCCGCGCCTCGGCCTCGTCCACTTGAGCTGAGGCTACCCCGACGGCGGCATGGGCGCTCTCCACGGCTGCCTCGGCGCGGGCCAGTTGTGCGCGCAGTTCTGCCGTATCCATCACCACCAGCACGTCGCCTTTGCTGACCCGGTCTCCCTCGCGCACGCGGATTTCCGCGATGCGCCCCGCCAGTCGCGGCGAAATGTCGATCAGATCGGCCTCGATGCGGCCGTTGCCGCGCGAAAATCCATCCGGTGGCAGGTCGGAGGGTTTCAACAGCACCGTCCAAGCGCCAAAGCCCATCAGCCCGGCCAGCGCAATGGCGAGGATGATCATGGAAACACGGCGGGTCATGATGTGACCTCGTTGCAGTCGTCGGCGTTACCGGTCGGTGGGTTGGCGCTACCCAGGACGCCCGTGCGATAGATTACGAAAACTCGCAACGCATCGGCGCGCATCCGGGTCACGTCGCCATG
Organism: Ruixingdingia sedimenti; assembly: GCF_031432425.1. Lineage (NCBI taxonomy): Bacteria > Pseudomonadati > Pseudomonadota > Alphaproteobacteria > Rhodobacterales > Paracoccaceae > Ruixingdingia > Ruixingdingia sedimenti. Next base: position 62,636 of record NZ_JAVKPH010000019.1, read on the forward strand.
CAACAAAAGCTGCACGACAAGACCCTGGATCATGCCCAAATAAAGCGTGGCTGCGGCCTCGATATCCAGCTCCCGGCTCAGCGCGCCTTCTGCCACGCCCGCCGACAGGATGCGGTGCAGCCGCGTGGCGTAGTTTTCAAGCAGCACGCGCGCCATCCGCTTCGCCGCCGTATCACTGTTGCGCTGAAGCTGACCGAAGATCATCCGCGGCACACCGGGATGTTCGGCGATGAAGTCGACATGGCCCAGAAACATTGCCTCGAGGGCGGCCATGGGTTCGGCCTGCGCGCCCGCCAGCCGATCGATGCGCGCCAGCAGCCGGTCGGCCACCCACTCCATCGTCCCCAGCCAGAGCGCTTCCTTGTTCGGGAAGTGCTTGAACAGCGCCCCCTGCGTCATGCGCATATGTGCGGCAACCTCGGTGGTGGTGATGGTTTCCGGATTGGCGTGCGCTGCCAGTTCCACGACCGCCTCGACCGCCTCGGCGCGGCGCTGCTCGGCGGGCAGATATTTTGCACGCATGATATGCCCTCGGATAAGCGTGTTTGATGAAAAGTATGTGTTCACTTCCTATGAGTTTGTAGATGACTCGTCAATGGGAAAATCTGGTGAAGTAACCATTCACCATCCAGGATTCGCATGATAAATTAATAGAAGTGATTGATCGCTTGATTCTTGAATGTGGAGATGCGCGATGCCGGCGAGAGCCAAATTCAAGGGTGGGGATCAATCGGAGATCTCACAATGTTACGTCACACCAAATGCCCTCATCCTCATCGCCGCTTTAAGCCTGTCGGTTGTGGCACAGCCCGCGCAGGCCGAGGTCATGAGTGCCGCTGAGATTGCGGAGCAGATCGTCGATAAGGATCTGGTCGCGCGGCGCATGGGGGCCAGGGTCCATTTGCGCTATGATGTCAGCGGCACAGTCACGATCCGCGCCCCATTCTTTTCCGGACGGGTAGTTGGGAGCGCGATGGCGATCTGCTGTGCATGACCTCAGGGGCGGGCCAAATCCCGGAACCTCATGCCATGGCTTTGAGAACCTCGGTGGTGGGCGGTTTCGCACCTCTGACGGCAATCCTCACGGCCTGCATCATGGACCACCTGAGATGCGTATAGGACCGAGTCATACCCCGGCCGTCGGGCTGCCAATATCACAACTCAGGAACCCGGCGACGCGCGTTGCACGACCGCAGCTTGCCATTCCTGGATCGCCTTTTGCAGGCCTTGAGCATAGGCAGTCTGCGCCGCAACCAGTGGTGCCCCCATGGCCAGGACCCCGCTCATGCTGGCTCCAGCCAACTGCATGAAAATATCTGTCGGCAAGCTGAAGGAAGTTTCGGGTTCATATTGCTGCGAGACTCGGCCGAACTCTGCCCTGGTCTTTGCGATGACATCCTCGTGATAGCGGGATGCGGCCTCAAGCCCGCGATGGCGGAAATCTTGTGACAGGTTTAGAATACGAAGCATCAACTCTAAATTTGCCTTATGCAGGTTAAGAGGGTGCATATCAATCTCCATTGCAGACTCCTACGGTGGGATAGGGGCTTTGTCTGTTGCCGGGCGCGCGCTTTGATCTGTCGCTATTCCTGAACCATTGCGATCATCTCTCCAGCACGTAGGTGCCGGGAGCTTCCCCCAGCGGCGCAAGGCCAGCTTTCGTGGCCCCCATCGACGGCGGGACGACCTGCTCCTCGGACGAGCGCGCGGCCAGCCAATCACCCCACGCCGGCCACCATGAACCTTGTTGCGCCGGGATTTTCTCGCGCCACTTGTCGGGATCGGTAAAGCGCTGGCCATGTTTGCGCGTGGCGATCTGGAAGCTGCGATTGGCGTGGCCCGGTTCGCTAACCACGCCGGCATTGTGGCCACCGCTGGTCAAGACAAAAGTGACATCAGCGCCGCCGATCAGTCGATGGACCTTGTAAACGGTTTTCCACGGCGCCACGTGGTCGCGCACCGTGCCTACGGCAAAGACCGGCAGGTGGATGTCGCTCGGGATCGCCGGAATGCCGTCGACCAAATAGCGCCCGTCGGCAAAGTCGTTATCTAGGTAGAGCTTGCGCAGATATTCGCTGTGCATCCGCGCCGGCATACGTGTGGTATCGCTGTTCCAGGCCATCAGGTCGAACAGTTCTAGCCGTTCGCCCAGCAGATACTCCTTCATTCGTCGTGACCAGATCAAATCCTGTGAATTGAGCAACTGGAACGCGCCCGCCATCTGCCAGCCGTCCAGATAGCCTTTATCGGCCATGATCGATTCAAGAAAGGCAAGCTGGCTTTCGCCGATGAACAGCGACAATTCACCCGGCTCGCGGAAGTCGATTTCCGCTGCCAAGAGGGACATGCTGCGCAGCCGCTCATCTCCGTCACGCGCCATGGCGGCCGCGGCAATAGCCAGCAGCGTGCCGCCAAGGCAATAGCCGACCGCGTTCACCTGGCGCTCAGGCACGATGGCGCCCACCGCATCTAGTGCCGCCATCACCCCAAGCTGGCGATAATCCTCCATCCCCAGATCGCGATCATCCGATCCGGGATTGCGCCACGAAACCATGAAAACGGTATGCCCCTGATCGACCAGCCAACACACCATCGAATTATGTGGTGACAGGTCGAGGATATAGTATTTCATGATCCACGATGGCACGATCAGCACCGGCGCGGCATATACCCTGGGTGTGGCGGGCGCGTATTGGATCAGTTCGATCAGATGGTTTCGGAAGACGACCTTGCCCGGCGTCACCCCCACATCCTTGCCGACAATGAAGCCCTCGCTGTTTGCAGGCGGTGCGCCGGCGAGAAGGCCTCCCAGATCTTCCAGCCAGTTCCTCGCGCCCTGCAATAGATTGGCCCCAGCAGTCTCGGCGGTCTTTTGTAGCACCTCGGGATTGGTCCAGAAAAAATTGACCGGCGACAACATGTCCAACCATTGCCGGGCGGAAAAGGACACCATGTCCTCATGCTGGCCCGAGACGCCCCGCACCCCGGACGCGGCGGATTGCCACCATTCCTGTTGCAGCAGGAAGCCCTGATGGATGACGTTGAAGGGCCATTTTTGCCAGGCGTCGCCTTCGAAACGGCGGTCCTGTTCCAAAGGCTCAACGCAGTTGGGGCAGTTGGGGTTGGCGGCCGAACGCAAAACATAGTTTAGAAACCGCCGGTGCCCGTCGAAGGCTTCTTCAAGCAATTTTCGCCGCTTGCCCGGCGAGATTGCCAGATGAAGCGCCCAGTCATGCCAGGCGAGTTGCGCGGCGGCGGGCGACAGCCCGCGGGTGGAGCGAGCAAGTGTCATATACGCCAGCTGATCCAGCGGGTCGGCGCGCTGTGGCTGACCATCGCCTGCTGTCGCGGGAACGCCGGCTACAGACGAATCAGTCATGGTCGCACTCCATCCTTATAGAAGTGCGTTATTACTTACTTTTTGCTTCAGGCACAACCATTTTATGTAACCGGTCTAGCCAATCGCCCATAGCCGTCAGTTTGCCGTGATCCCTCCGGCGCTCAGAATGAAAGGTCCCGTCGCGGCCATCCCAGTCCGTTCCAGCACAAATGCACCGGCATCCGATATCGCCTGACCTGGTTGCAGACGCATGCTTGGATAGAGCGCGGCAAGCATCGCGTATCGGCTGTGCCCCTGAGCATCCGGGGATCGGATATCGCCAACATCAATGAGGGCGACACCAGAAGCTTCGGCGGTTACGGCGATTCGCGGATCCCCGACATTCAGCGCCCCGACCCGCGGTCTCCCGGCATTCAGCCTTGCCGAGATCCGCAACGCCCGATCGTCGGGGGCGACCAGCACGGTCAAGGGTGGGTCCAGCGGCCCTATTGCGCGGAGTTGTGCGCGAAATACGTCTACATCAATATCCGGCGCGGCCAGGACGACCTGTAACCTGCGAAGGGTGGGATCATCCCCGATTAACCGCAACTGCCGTAAAGTTTCCATTACCAACCACCCGCCCATCGAGTGACCCAACACTGTGATCTGCCCGATCCGCTTGTCCCGAGCCAGCATTGTCAACAGTTCCGTCAAATGGTCGCGCGAGTAGGTTACGGCTTCACGATCAGCGGCATATCCCACCATGGTCGCAGTCGAGGGCCAGGAGAACAATATCGCTGCACCCTCCCCTCCGCTGTCATAGGTAACCTGCGCCAAGCGAAACAGGCCTTCCTGAAGGCTGGTATTGTAGCCGTGCACGAAGATTCGTACGTCGGCACGTCTTGGCCCGGATGCGATATCATCTATGAGGGCGGACAGCGGCATGTCCTGTCTAGCGGCGACGGTCATGGCGACCAGCGGATCCGGATCCCGCCCCGGCCATTCGATGTTGCCGGTCTTGTGCGCCGGCGGGACCGAGATGGAAAAGCGCGTCGCCGACAAGATCGTGGCTCGTGCATCACTGAAACTGGGCGTCGGATCGTCAGAGGATGGCGCATGTCGTATCCGGTTAGTCACGGCATACAAGTTTACGACCTCTGCTCCCGATGGACTTGGACCCGAGGCAAGGACGCCCTCATCTGGTCGAGATGCACACCCCGCAGCCAAACAGGGTATCATGAGAAGGACCAGCAGGATGACCTGAACACGCATAATGCACCAAGGTACCTTTCATCAGGTCAAAAAACCATATCGACGCATAATAGAAGTAATCACTTACTAGCATCAACCCTCCAGGCAACCTCATTCTCGACTCACCAAGGCGCCTCAGTCATGTCAGGCAAGCATCCAGTCGGGCGAACGGCCGGCCAAAGGTCGGTCCGATGGTTGCGACTATCGGGCGCCGGCAGCTTCGTTCAACCTCCGTGAAGCTGTCGGGAGAACCAATACCGCCTCAAAGCCGGACGAGCTTTCCGGCCCCGGCGATTGCAAGGTGAGCTTTGACGAAATCCGGTCCGCAATGCTGGCGACGATGGCAAGGCCAAGCCCGCTGCCTTCCGTTCCGGCTGTCCCCCTCTCAAAACGGCGGGCCAGCCGGCCAAGTGCTTCTGTCGGCACGACGGGGCCTTCATTGGCGACGCGGAACGTGCCATCCTCACCGAGGCTTACCTCGATCGGCTCGTCAGATGCGCCGTGCCGCAGGGCGTTCTCGACCAGGTTGCGGCAGATGATGCCAAACGCATCGGGGTCGAGGTCGGACATTACCGGGTGCTCCGGCAGAGCGAGTGCGATCCGGTTCGGTGCGGTCCTCTCGATATCGTCCACAACCAGGCGGGCGGTGATGCGAAGATCGGATAGGTGATCGAGCCGCAACCGCCCGCCCTCCGCCCGAGCCAGTTGCAGCAGCCGCTCGGCGATCCGGGCCAGCCGCTTCAGCGAGGCCTCGATCTCGGCGGCCCTGTGGCCGGCGCCGGTATCTTTCGTTTCCACCTGTATCCGCTGGGCCTGCGCGATTGCGCCTGCCAGCGGTGTTCGCAATTCATGTGCGGCGTTGGCGGCGAAGGTGCGTTCGGCCTCGAATGTGGACTTGAGTTGCGCCAGCAGCACATTGACCGCCAGCCCTACCGGCGCGACCTCGACGGGGAGATCGTTGCAGGCGACGGGGGCAAGGTCGCGCGGTGAACGCGCGGCCAGCCGGTCGCGGTAGTGGCGCAGCGGGGCCAGGCCCGAGCGGACGGTCAATACGATCGCCAGCAGAGCGGCAGGGATGAACACCAGCAACGGCAGTCCCAGGCCCGCCCAGACATCGCGTGCCGCCGTCGCGCGATGGGCAAGCGGCTCGGCGACCGTGAGGCGGATCGTGCCTTGCAGGGCGTCCTCGCCATACAGGCGATGGGTTGCGGTCGTGTGAAAGCCCGGCCCATCCCATTCCGGGAAGATGGCGGGGTCGGCCTCATGCGATTGCAGAAGGATCCGCCCCTCGTCGTCGCGCACGATATAGGTGAGGAATTCGTCGTGGTCGCGCAGGTCGGCAAGGTGTTGCGTCACACCTTCCTCCTCACGTCCGACGATCTCGACAGCGGCCAGCGGCAATAGGCGCTGCGCCGCCTCCTGTAGTGACGAGTCGAAGATCCTGTCCATCTCGTGCCGCAGCATGACCGCCGTGGTGGCGGCGGCGGCGATCCACAGCAGCGTCAGAAGGATGCCCAGCGACACCCCCAACCGCATCTGAAGGCTGCGTGGCATCGTCATGGCGAACCCAGCCGGTAGCCCAATCCGCGCTCGGTCTCGATCACCGCGGCGCCCAGCTTCTTGCGCAGCCGGCTGACATGAACCTCGATGGTGTTGCTTTCCACCTCGGTATCGAAGGCATAAAGCTTTTCCTCAAGTTGTGCCTTGGACAGAAGCTGGCCGGGGCGGGTGAGGAACGCCTCGAACAGCGCCCATTCGCGCGCCGTCAGTTGCACCGGCCGGCCGTCGCTGCGGATGCTGCGCAAGGCAAGGTCGACGGCAAGTGCGCCGTGGACGATGATCGGGTTGGGATTGCCGCTATAGCGCCGCGCGACCGAGCCGATGCGCGCGGAAAGCTCGGCCAGATCGAAGGGCTTGACCAGATAGTCGTCGGCACCGGCATTCAAGCCTTCGATCCGGTCCGAGATCTGGTCCAGCGCGGTCAGGATGATCACCGGCGTCACGTTGCCGCCGGCGCGCAGCGACCGAAGGAAGGTGATGCCGCGTCCGTCGGGCAGCATCAGGTCCAGCAATATCAGATCATAACCGGCACCGGCCATCGCATCGCCGGCCGCATCCAGGCGCGTGACCCAGTCCACCGACTGGCCACCCGCGGCGATCTGGTCCCGCACGGCGGCACCCAGAACGGTATCATCCTCGATCAGCAGGATTCGCATGATCTTCCTACTCATTTGCCTCTGGCCATTATGGCGATCCGGGCTGACGCAAAGCTGATGGCGGGACGCCCCAGGCTTCAGCATCCCGTCAGGTTCGCGACGCAGAATGTCATCCGATGACCGTTATACGGAGTGTGGTCCATGAAGAGATCGCTGACAATTCTGACCTTTCTCGTGGTCCTTCCGTCCGGGGCTGCACTTGCCGGCGACGACTGTGCCGTGCCGCTGGCAGACTGGCTGCCAAGAAGTGCGGTGGTGCGGCTTGCGGAAGAAAACGGATGGGTGGTGCGGCGCATCAAGATCGACGACGGCTGCTACGAGATAAAAGGCACGGACCGGGAAGGACGCCGCATCGAGGCGACGGTCGATCCCGGCACGCTTCAGGTGATCGAGGTCGAATACGAGGACGGAGGTGAACGGCACTTCCGTGAGGGCAGGGGACGCAAACATGATTGAGGCGAAAAGGGACGGCGGTATTTCGGACGTTGCCGATACCATGCGCGTGGTGCGGGTCTGGGATCCGGTGGTGCGCAGCTTTCATTGGGGCCTGGTTGCCGCCTTTGCAGTGGCATGGCTCGCGGCGGACGAGGTGCAACCGCTTCACGAGCCGGCCGGCTATGCGGTGGCGGCATTGCTTGTGCTCCGCCTGATCTGGGGTTTTGTCGGCAGTCACCATGCCCGCTTCGCGCAATTCATGCGTGGCCCTGCCGCGACGCTGGTCTATCTCGGAGACATGCTGCGCGGGCGGGAGCGGCGCCATCTCGGGCACAACCCGGCCGGCGCCGCGATGATCGTGGCACTTATGGTTACGCTTTCCGGCACCGCGCTGAGCGGCTGGTTGCTCGAACAGTCGATCGAGGAAGCCCGTGCCGTGACGTTTGTGGGCGAGCATGGCAGCCGGGAAGTCAGGGGGGACAAGACCTTGAAGGAGGTGCATGAAACGCTGGCCAACTTGGCGTTGGTCCTCGTGGCCCTGCATGTCGGAGGTGTGGCGCTCACCTCATGGCGCCATCGGGAGAACCTGCCCCGTGCCATGGTCACGGGCCGAAAGCGCCCCCCTGGCGCAAATGACATGACCTGATCGTTACGCATTCCCGCTGTTGTTGCGGCCCCGCCTGTCTGGCGGGGCCGGTTTGTTTCGCGCGACCGTTGCGGTTCGTCGGGGCAGGCTGACGGAAAGCTGACGCAGGTTTTTCGCGGCGATCAGGATCACGTCAGCCGCGCCCTCCAGATTGGTTTCATCAGGCAACCAAGGCTGAGGAGCATAGCCATGAAAACTATCCTGACCGCCACCGCATTCGCCCTCGCGATCCCCGCCGGGGCCGCGCTCGCCGACGAGAAATGCAACGTGCCGACCGAGAACATGCAGTCCTGGGAAGCTCTTGTTCAAGTGACCGACGAGTTCGGCTGGACCATCTCGAAAATGGAACTCGACGATGGCTGTTACGAGTTGAACGTCATCGACCAGGGCGGCAACAGCCTGAAGATGACCGTCGATCCCGGAACGCTCGAGGTGATCGACGGCAAGGTCAAGCGCTGGAGCGACGGCACCAAGCCCGAAAAGCGCAACTGATCGCCGCAAGGCTCCGCCCCGTCATCGCGGTGGAGCCTTGCCCACGTGGGCGTTCGCCGCGGCCATAGCCGGGAAAATGCCCCCGAGATGATCGTAAAGGACATTCGAACCATGAAAACTCTTTTGATCGCCGTAGCCGCTCTCGCGGTATTGCCCGCGGCGGGGGCGTTGGCGGGCGACGACTGCCATGTGCCTCGCGGCGCCTGGCAGCCGCGCGAGGCGGTGATGCAGGCCGCCGCCGGCCTCGGCTGGCATGTCGAGAAGGTTGAGGCCGACGACGGCTGCTGGGAGGTCAAGGGTCGCGATGCCCAGGGCCGGCGCATCAAGGCCAAGCTGGATCCCGCGACATTGCAGGTCGTCAAGCTGCGCCACAGGGACGGCGAGCAGGACCGCAAGCGGGATCGCGGCGGTGCAACCCCTGTCGCCCCCTCGGCCCCGCCCGCCAATCCGCTGTTCCAGAACGGCACCCCGCCCGTGGTGCGGGTGAACTGACAAATCATGCAGAAGAGAGCAGAGACATGAAATCCTTCCTTGCAGCCCTTGCGCTGACTTCGGCCCTGGTGGCCCCCGGCCTTGCCATGGCCCGGCCTGTCACCCTCACCACCACGCTGAACACTTACGGCGGCGATGGCGCCTATCTGGTTCTCTACGTTACCGATGCGCAGGGGGCATATGCCGGAACCCTGTGGATGGCCGGCGGCAAATCGAAATATTACGAACATCTCAGCGACTGGTATCGCGCCACCGGCGGCGACCTGGCGCAGATCGACGGCATCACCGGCGCCAGTGTCGGCGCGGGCCGGTCGCTGGAAATCACCCTCGACCTTGCCGATGCGCTGTTCGATGCGGGCTACACGCTGCATGTCGATGCCGCCGTCGAGGACATGCGCGACAGTCCGAACGACATCGCCGTGCCGTTGACGGCGGCAGGAGCGGGGCAGCCCGTGCCCGGCCGCCGCTATGTCGCCAGCCTCCGCTACGACATGTGAGATGCCGCCATGATCCGCATGCTGCATCGCTGGCCGGGTCTGCTGGCCCTTGCTCTCGTCATGGTCCTCGCGATCAGCGGGGCGGCGCTCTCGGTCTTTCCAGTGGCCGAGCGGTTTTCCACGCCGCAGGCCGAGGCCGGCCTGACCGTTGCCGATCTCTCAGAACGCATCCGGACTGCCTATCCGGGGGTGGAGCAGATCCGGCGTGCGCCCTCGGGCCGGATTACTGCGTTCTGGTTCGACGACGGCACGCCCGGCGCGGCGGTGATCGACCCCGCGACCGGCAAGGGCATCGCCAGCGCCGATCCGAACCCGGTCGAACGCTGGCTGACCAGCCTTCACCGCTCGCTGTTTCTTGGCGATGCCGGCCGTATCGTCATGGCCGCCGGTGCGGCGGCGATGCTGGTCCTGTCGGTCTCCGGCGCGATGCTGGTCGCGCGGCGCATGGGCGGCTGGCGGCGCTGGTTCACCCCTTTGCGCGGGCCGGCATCGAGCCGCATCCATACCGGGATCGCCCGCGTGGCGGTCGCGGGGCTGATTCTGTCCTCGGCGACCGCACTGTGGATGGCCGCCTCGACCTTCGATCTTCTGCCGGATGGCGCCGCACCGCCGGCCTTTCCGACCGAGGTCAGCGGCAGCACCGGGGTCTCCCTTGCTGCGATGGAGCCGCTCTCCGTGATTCCTGTCACGGAGTTGCGCGAACTGAGCTTTCCCTATCCGGGCGACGCCACGGACGCCTTCACCCTGAAGACGGATCGCGGCTCCGGCTATCTTGATCAGGGGACGGGTGAGCTTCTGGCTTGGGCCGAGCTGACGATGTGGGAACGGATATCTGAAACCATCTACATGCTGCATACCGGGCAGGGGGCCGCATCTCTCGGCCTCGTGCTGGGTGTGCTGGCGC